>CBFCZX010000013.1:0-21350 GCA_965602765.1 uncultured Atribacterota bacterium
ATTGATTATTTCTAGGCAAGATTCAAAAAATGGTTGATGGATGCCGTAACACCTCATTATAAATAGATAAAATTGTTATTATGAACATTGTTTATATTTTATTACAACTCTTCTTTTGTGTATATACGGTAAAAATTTGAAAAATCCTGTTTTGAACAATCTATTTTAACATTTCAATAACACTTCCTTAATATAAATTACTCTTCTCGTGTATAAAAGAAGCGATACTTGAACAAATTACTTCTAAAAAAATTAGGATTAAATTTAAAGTTTTAATCCTAATTTTCTTATTTTTTATTTATCTTTTTAAATTTTACCAATAAACTATCGGTAATTATATTACATTCAGGTATCACCTACGGGAAGTTCACTAACGATTACCTCCATGCTGTCACTTTTTTTAATACCGTTTTCCGTATAACTTACGGTAATAGTTGCTGAACCGGGATGCACTCCGGAAATCACACCAGCATGACCTACTGTTGCAATATTTGAATTACTGGAGGTATAAACACAATCAGCTAAAGAAACACTTTTGGTAGGTCCATAGTCGTAATTGGCAGTGACTGTTAAAAAATTAAAAGAAAGCATATTTGAATCTTCCCGGGCTAATCGCATAGTTGATGGAAGAACTTCGATAGAAGTCAAAAGAATATTACTTACTTCTATGGTGAAATTCTGCGTATCATTACGCCATCTATCCTCTACATTGATAACCACCTTATGCTCTCCTACCTGCTCTTTCGTCGATGTCCAATTCACAACACCAGTCAAAGTATCAATGGTCATTCCTTCCGGATAATCAATTAAAGAATAGGTCAAGACATCATTTTCAAAATCATTCGCATTGGCATCATAACTATAAGGCTGTTCAACCTTTATGGAAGTGAGTGGCAGGGAATCTATCATCGGTGCTTTATTTCCATAAGGCAGATAGCTACAGCCGGTATAGAAAGAAGTAATGACGAGTAAAATGAGTAAATACAAAAACAATTTATTTTTCATAAAATATCACCTCCTTTATTACTACTGTTGCTATTATATTAGTAGTTATTATAATAAAAAATTATTTTATCACCAATTAGTATCAATACTAATTTCTCCGTATACCGATAACCTATCGGTAATAACATTTACCATCAATCATCACCTACAATAAAGGGAGTCACAAGAACATCAACGGTATCACTTTTGGTAATATCATTTTCCGTATAACTTACGGTAACAATTGCCGAACCCTTAGACGTTCCGGAAATGATGCCTCCAGGACCCACAAAAGCGATATTTCCATCACTTGATGTATAATTGCATTTATTCAGTTTGATTGATTTACTGGTACCGTCATCATAGAATGCGGATACTTCAAAATAATTTTGAGTCAATAAATTTGAATATGTCTCCATTAACGTGATAGTTGATGGAAGAACTTCGATAGAAGTCAAAAGAATATTACTTACTTCTATGGTGAAATTCTGCGTATCATTACGCCATCTATCCTCTACATTGATAACCACCTTATGCTCTCCTACCTGCTCTTTCGTCGATGTCCAATTCACAACACCAGTCAAAGTATCAATGGTCATTCCTTCCGGATAATCAATTAAAGAATAGGTCAAGACATCATTTTCAAAATCATTCGCATTGGCATCATAACTATAAGGCTGTTCAACCTTTATGGAAGTGAGTGGCAGGGAATCTATCATCGGTGCTTTATTTCCATAAGGCAGATAGCTACAGCCGGCAAATAAATACACCAAGATCAAGCCGATTATTACATATAGAAAAATATTAATTTTCATAAACTATTCCTTATACACTACTTTTACTATTATATTTGTAGTAATTATAGACACAAAAGCTTCATTTGTCAATTATAATATATAGATAAATGGTTGAATAATTATTTTAATGACTTTATCTGCTGATTTATCGCCTAAACACAGCGACTTTAAAGGAAAATAGTTGGTCCAGTTAAATCAAGGAAGCCATTTTTTTAGAAGGATTATGATATTTTTAAAAATACTCTTAAAATGAAGATCTAAAATATTTATTTATATTAAAAATATATATATTTTTTAAATTTTATAATTATACTAAAAACACTGCCTTGTTTTATATCTTTTTCTATAATTAATTTAACATAAAACAAGTTAATATTTTGAAATATTTACTTTTGTTAAATAGTTGAAGTTATAGCTGATAAATAAAAAAATTTTTGAAAATTATTTTTTTATACAATTTTTGCTTTTATATAATACAAATAGCTAAAAGACATGATAATTCCACCAGTTCATTTAATGCTCCTAGAATATCACCGGTTATTCCACCTATTTTTTTCTGGCAATATTTTAATAATAACCAGATGACAATAATGGTCAAGCTCAATAAAACTAAAAAATGAAGTTGAAACAGTATTAATCCTGGAACCATCATGATGATTGTTGATAAAATTAATTCCTTTTTCCCTAAATATTTCATGAATTTTCCACCAAGGCTATTTTCATCAGCAGCAGATTTTGCAAAAAAAGCAGCAGCAATCATACTCCAACGGCTTAATGCTGGAATAAAGAGTAATGCCGCATTTTTTATAGTAAGGTTAATTTCCAAAAGAAAAATAAATTTGAAAAATAAAAGAAAAATTAATGCCACAGCACCCTTGGCCCCAATTGAACTATCCTTCATAATTTTCAAGGTAGATGCTTTATTAATGCCACCTGAAAATCCATCCACCGAATCCGTAAATCCATCCAGATGCAACCCGCCACTCATAGATACCCATAGCAACAAAATCAATGCATTGTTAAAAAGCAGGGAAAGGGATAAATAATTGATTAAATGATTGAATAGAACCAAAAAAGCACCGATCAATAATCCAACAAAAGGAAAATATATCATGCTATTTGCAAAATTTTTTGCTAAATCTTCTTGGTCTTGAATTGTGTCATCTTTTCGATCGATTATCGTTATAGGTAACACGGTCAAGAACCGGATAGCCAAAGTTAGATCTTTTACTATTTTCATTTTCGCTGTCCTTTTATATTTAACGGAATACCTGAAACCATTAAAAAGACTTCATCTGCCTGACTGGCAATGATATGATTTGCTCTTCCCAGTATGTCCCGATAATATCTCCCCAAAGGATTATCCGGCACCAGACCCATACCGACCTCATTCGATACAATAATGACCTGGGCAGGTACTTGAAAAGCGCTCTTGGCTAATTTTTCAATTTCCGAAAGCACATCTTCTTGCCACAGTTCATCCCCTATTTTCTCTTTTTTTCTTAATAAAAGATTGGAGGTATGCAATGTCAAACAATCGATTAAAATAATTTTTTCCTTCATCCCAAATCTATCGACCAGTATTTTTACATTTATTGGCTCTTCAAAGGTCTTCCATTTTATCGATCTTCTATCTTTATGTTTTTGAATACGAGCTTTCATTTCTTCATCTCCTGCTTGAGCAGTGGCAATGTAGATAACCTCTTTGCCAGTTTTATTGACAATTTCTTCAGCAAAACGGCTTTTTCCACTCCTTGCGCCTCCGGTAATGAAAATTAATTTTCCTCTATTCATCAATAATAATCTTCTTTCTTTTATTTAGATAAGATTTAAATCTTTCTTTTTATTTTTGCTTCGGAAAAAGAGGCCATTTGTGTTAAAATTTTCACACCTGCCTCAATAAAACTAATACCTAAAGCTGCTCCGGTTCCCTCTCCCAGTCGCATTTCCAAATCAAACATGGGTTTTTTCCCAATATAATTTAAGGCAATTTCATGTCCTTTTTCTACTGAATGATGGCTTGCGAATATATAAGCATCTACTTCCGGAGAAAGATTTTCGGCGAGCAATGCACTGGCGGTAGAAATAAAGCCATCAATGACAATAGGTATTTGGTGGGAAGCAGCAGCTAGAATACATCCTACCAATCCTCCGATTTCGAACCCACCTACTTTTGATAAAACATCAATACCGTCTTTAGGATTTGGTCTATTTATTTTTAAAGCTCTTTTAATCACTTTAATTTTATCTTTAATTTGTAAAGAATTTAATCCGGTTCCTGAACCGGTTACTTTTTCTACATCCGAATGCGTTAAGCAAGCAACAATAGCGCTGCTGGCCGTCGTATTTCCAATTCCCATCTCTCCCAATCCAATGATATCGATCTTCTTTTTCTTAAACTCTTCTTCAAAAACTTCAATTCCTGCGATGATAGATCTTTCTGCTTCATCTCTGCTCATTGCCTGTCCTATTGCCATATTCTTTGTTCCATAGTTAATCTTTTTGTCTATTAATTCTTTTTTCGAAGGAAATTTTTTTGCCACACCCATATCCACAAAAACAACTTCTGCTCCGATATGTTTGGCTAGAACATTTATTCCAGCCCCTTTATGAATGAAATTGTTCACCATTTGAAAGGTAACTTCTTGCGGATACGCACTAACTCTTTCCCGAACAACTCCATGGTCTCCCGCCATAACAAAAATTACTTTTCTTTGGATAGCCGGAGAGAGAGTTCCGCGAATTCCCACGATTTTTTTAGAAAAACTTTCTAATTTACCCAAACTTCCTTTGGGTTTAGTTAAGTTATCTAATTTATCCTGAGCTTTTTCCATTAAATTAAAATTAACGGGTTTAATCCCAATAATTATTTCTTCGATTTTTTTATTCATTTTTAATTGTCTTTCGACTTATTTTTTCCGTTTTCCCACCAATCTTCCAGATGGGAAGTATCATTCAAAAGATTAATAAATATTGAATTTCCGGAATAGCTGATTATATTTAAAGCTGTAGAATGTTGAACAATATTCCACATATTCTCCAATTTCATATTCAAAGCATTGACTAAAATAACACGAATAGTACCCCCGTGACAGACAATGGCAATGGTTTCATCTTTTTCGATTGTTTTATGGATTTTTAATATCCTGTCTAATTCATTCATTACCCGCTTATTTAACTTTAACAAGCTTTCTCCTTGAGGAATGCTTTCTGCCACATTGATATTTTTCATCCAATAATTAAATTCATCTCCATATCCAAATTTTGATTTAACCTCTTCGAAAGTAAAACCTTCCCATATGCCAAAATTCATTTCCTTCAAATTGGGACGGGAGATAATATCAATCCCTCTATTCTTAAACACAATTTCCGCAGTATGATGTGCTCTCTTTAAATCACTACAATATGCTTTATCTACTTTCAAATTTTTCAGCCGTTGAGCCAGTCTTTTCGCTTGCCATATTCCCTTTTCCGTCAACTCGACATCTTGAAAACCGGAAAATTTTTTCATAACATTACCATTACTTTCTCCATGTCGAATTAAAATCATTTTTTTGATCATACTTTTATAGATTTTCTCCTTTTAGGTTTTAGAAATATTTTAACTAATGTTAATTCTTTTCCCACCAATTCTCTAAATGAGAAGCATCGTTTACTAATGAAACAAATACTTCGGATTCATGATATTCTATAATATTCAAGGCAGTTGATTTCTGTTTCATGTGCCATACATTCTTTAATTCAATTTTTAATGCATTACACAATACAATCCGTATGGCTCCACCGTGGCAAACGATGGCTATTGTTTTATCTTTTCCGTCATGATTATTGTTTTGTAATATTGTATTTACTCCGGTCATGATTCTGTGATTAAAAGCAGCCAAACTTTCTCCTTGGGGGGGAGTACTTTTCCCCTCTGGATTTATAAACCAGGAAGTAAACTTCTCTTTTTCCCGTAATTTAATTTCCTCCATTATCTTACGTTCCCAATCACCAAAATTTACTTCTCTTAAATTCGGTTTTTTAAATAGTTCTATCCCTCTATCCCCGAAAACAATATCAGCAGTATGAATTGCCCTTTTTAAATCACTACAATAAACTGCATCTACTGGTAGATTTCTTAAGCGGTATGCCAGTCTCTTAGCTTGCCATATTCCTTTTTCAGTCAGGTTAACATCACTAAATCCAGAAATTCTTTTTTGTGCATTATCTTCGCTTTCTCCGTGCCTAATTAAAATTAGCTTTATTGACATGTATTTTTTCTCCTTTGGGTTGATAACTGTAAGTAATTCGTATATTATAAAAATCCCCTATTTTTTTCAGATCTTAATCCATGTTACACCAATCCTCAAGATGAGCGGTATCATTGACAAGGTTTATAATAATCGCATTATTCACATAACTTATTATATTTAAAGCAGTAGAGTCTTGTTCAATATACCACATATTATTTAAATCCATTTTTAGCGCATTAGATAGAATTGCCCGAATAACCACTCCATGACAGACAATAGCGATATTTTTATCCTCATCTTTTGCTCTATATTGTTCTAGTATTATACTTAATTCATTCATAACTTTATTATTAAAACTTTTTATTTTTTCTCCTTGCGGAATAATAATTTTACTCCCGACATTTCCCATCCAGGGATTAAATTCATCTCCATATCCAAATTTTGCTTTAACCTCTTCATAAGTATGTCCTTCCCATGCTCCAAGATCTAATTCTCTAAACTTTGAATTTGTCTTTATTTCTATTCCTTTTTTAGCAAATACAATTTCCGCCGTTTGCTTTGCTCTTTTTAAGTCACTGCAATACACTGTATCCATGGTTTTATACTTTAACCTTAAAGACAATTTTTCTGCTTGCTCTACGCCTTTATCAGTCAATTCTACATTACGCAATCCAGAAAATCTCCCTTGAATATTATCTATACTTTCTGCATGCCTGATTAAAAATAATTTTATTGTCATTTCTGCAAACTTTCTCCTTTAAAAAATAAATATATTGCTCTCTTTTTCCCGAAGAAATGGTTTCTTTTTTTAGAACAGGTTTTCTGATTTAGTGGTCATCCGAACATCTTTGCTTGGTCATTCATCTCTATAGCTTAATAAAATGATAGCTGGTTAATAACTTCATTATTGTTTCAGTAGCGGAACTACAATAGAAACTCATCATATTTCATTAAAATTTTTTTACGGATAAATGTTAACTATTTCGCCATCTTTTTAAATTACTGAACCATTTTTCCTTATCTAAATATGTCTTTACTTTATCCCGTACTTCTCTAAATTTATTCATAATTTCTTCTTCAGTGCCCTTTACTTTAGCGGGATCTTCGAGAATCCAATGGATTCTTTTTGCTCTTCCGGGAAAAACGGGACATCTCTCCCCAGCATCTCCGCATAAAGTAATTACTAAACCAATTTTATCTACAGGAAGTTCCCATAGATTCTTCGACTTCTGTCCTGAAATATCAATTCCTACTTCCTGCATAACTTTAATTGCCTTAGGATGTATGCCTTTTGGTTCTATCCCGGCGCTATATATTTTTACATCTTTTAGTAGCATATCTCGAGCAAAACCTTCCGCCATCTGGCTACGACAGGAATTTCCTGTGCATAAAAACAGTATTCCCTTTTTTAATATACTCATTTTTCTTCTCATTTCTTATATTTGATGATTTTGTTTATTATACATAAATTGGATAGTCTATACAAAAAATTAATTCTTCTTAGCAATTGAAAAAATCTCTTATTAGTTAAAATTATTTTAATGTTTATTGATATTATATTATTCTGATAAAATATTTTCTATGTTTTTTTCCGGATAGTGAAGCATGATAAAAAGTCCAAAAAGAGCTATGATACTACTGAATATTAATGTGAGTCTTACTCCTAAAGGATTGCTGATATCCTTCCCAAAGAGTGAATACAATAAGGCCAGAATTGCCGTTGAAAATCCCAAGTTCAATTTCATAAAAAATCCCTGGACACCAAAATACATAGCCTCTCTTCTTTCACCGGATTTTTTATAATCTATATCACAAAGCTCGGAAAGTATGACATTCGGTATAATAATTAAAATGGCTGTAGGTAAACCCATCAATCCAATAAAAACCAATCCCCATAATCGAGGATTAAAGGCTGTTAAACCGGTAAATGATAAAAAAAATGAAAATAGTGCAAACAAACCGAGAGCTATCATCATAACAGTCTTCTTTTTCAAAATCCTGGTTAAAAACCCAATAACCGGAAAAAAAATAATGGCAATAATAAAGAGAACAATAAACATTGTACTGGCAAAAGCCTCATCAGCTTTTATAAGTGTTATAACAATAGGAATAGCCGATGAGCGAACAATATTAAAAAGAAACCAAAGGGACATATTGGCAAAAAGATAAATAATAAAAGGTTTGTTGTTAATGGTCTTTTTAAATGAATCAAGCAGAGAGATATTCGAAGGGCGAGCTCCGGAAAATTTCTTCTCATTCACGGAAAATACGGCGCTATATAATAAAAGAGTTCCGGGTACGGCCAAACAAATAACCATTTTTCTGTAAGCTCCTATCATATTATTATTTCGCATAAAATACGTTAAAAGAAGAGGACCGCCAATCATGACTGCCGCCGAACCAATAATAGAGAAATATCCTTGAGCTGTCGTTATACCAATTCGTATTTTTTCATTATGACCTAATTCCGGAATCAACGCTAAATAGGGTGTTACATATACAGTGAAGAAAAAAAAGTAGAAACCAAAGATGATTGCCAGGTAAATCCCGTTAATAAAGGAAGTAGACGCAACAGGTGGAAAAAAAATGAGTACCGTGAAGACAGCCAGGGGAATGCCTCCCACCATAAGAAAAAATCGCCTTCTTCCAAATTTTGATCTGGAACGGTCCGACCAGAATGCGACCAGAGGATCAGCAATGGCATCGATAATTCTTCCGAAAATCATCAAAGCACCCAATGTAGTAACCATACCAAAAAATCTTTCATTGGAAACAAAAGCAATCATACCTTCAGCTACTTTCTCACGGGGAGGGAGAAGGAATGCAACATAAAAGGTTAACCAGATTGAATCAAGCAATGTCCATCCTGCTGTGGACAGATTATACAGAAAAAGCCTTTTTCCTTTAAATTCTTCCATGATAATTTCTCCCTAGACGGATATTTGACTATTCACTAATCAATATAAACTTCTTTCTCATATTTTTTCTCAAAATCAATATTTTTATCTTCATGATATTCTGACAGCCTCCTTGCTTTATGTAATTTTCCAACATTGATATTTGCTGTTACTAATTCATTTCCTTCCGGGAAAGAAGAAATAGATAATACTCCGTCTCTTTTTTTGGTTAGAGATAGTGGGGCAAATATTCCAGCTTGACCCGTAAAATGCATCCCCGCTATCCATCCGTTTAATGAAGATTTTAAACCGTAAAGATATGATTCCTGTACTCTGGGCCAAATGCCCCTTAATGCCTTCCACATATTATATTCTTCCAAATTAGCAATAGGTAATATCACAATATCAGTTCCCATATTCCTGGCAATACGGAAAGTTTCAAAATAAGTGGCATCCATACAAACAGGACACGCTACCCTAGCAAATGGTAAAGAATAGGTTTCTAATTGTAATCCTCTTTCCATTCCCAAGTCAACTTCAAAATCGGTTAGATGTAGTTTTTTTTGCGTACCGATTAACCGGCCATCAGGAGCAAAAAGAGAACCTGCATTATAAATTTTTTCTCCCTCTTTTAAAATAAAAGTGCCTGAATAAATGTACATATCGTATTTCTGAGCCAATAAAGAAATCATTCTTTTCATTCCGACTTCTATGGGTTTTGCAGTACTTTTAAAAATATTGGCCAGAAGATGATTGTTCTTTTTTGAAGAGTAGTTTTTTGCTTTCTTTTTTATAATTACAGCCCTTTTATTTAGGGTTTGATTTAAAAAAGTAAATCCTGGAATTAGCCCGAATAAATCAATAAAGTTATATTCGGGAAAAACAACCAGAGTGCTTTTATTTTTTGCCGCTTGCTCTAGAAAGCCACACAGCATATCGATATATTTTTCTACACGCTTTACCGGTTGAATGGTCCTTTGCACACAAGAAACACAAATGGTTTCAGGATGAATATCCTCTGGAAATTTTTTTTTCTTTACCTTTATATGTGAACAGTAGTCATCTATCTTTTCTAAAGTAATTTTTCTCTCAAACCATTTTTTAATCAGATTTTTCATATCTATCCATCCGCATGAAAAATTTTCATTGTTCGATAAAATTGTTTATTTAACTGGTTTAATACATTGTATTTTAAAATTGTTTTTTTTCTTTTTTTGTTATCTAAATCCGCGATGATTATACTTTTTTGTCCTCCGTTTCTATCCAAATATCCGTCTTCTTTTTCAGTCATTTCCAGAGGAGCATGAACTATTGTTTCGCTCCAAAAATTTATTTCACCCAGCATTCCATTAAATCCACTTTCTACTGCAAAGAATTGATTCTGCTGAACCTCCTGCCACATACCGCTTGTTTGTAGATAAGGATTTCTTTTGCCTATAAAACCAACAGGTGACAAGATAAGGTTTGCACCTTTTACCCCAAAATATCGTGAAACCTGCGGGTAAAAAACGTCTGTCGAGACAATAATACCTATTCGCCAGTTATCCAGTTTGATTGTTTTTATACTTGTTCCTCTGGAAATTCCCAATTCTCTTTCCCAACGAGTCAAATATATTTGTTTTTGAGCCAGCAATATTTCTCCGCTTCTCATCAAAACAGATTCATGATAGATTCTATTTTCTTCTCTCTGCCAATAGCTCCCCGGACATATGACAACTCTATAATTCCTGGACAAAGTTTTGAGCTGCCTAATGTATTCTTTAGAATCTACAACTTCCAATAAATCTCGAAGCTTACGGTTGGGGTGAGAAAGTTGCTGAAAAAAACATCCGGTATAACCGGAAAATACAATAATATCTACCTTTTCCTGTCTAGCCACTTCCATACAATTTTTTATTTTTCGTAAAAGAACATCCGGTTGATTTATTTTTTTCCATTCACTTGTTTTCCAATTTATAGCGGCAATCCTCATTACCCCTTCTCCTTAAGTAATACATGATAAAGAGAATAAGCCAGATATCCGCATCCCGAAGCAAATCCCACTCCGGTTTTTGCCTCCCCGGTATTTTTATCAAAGCTTTCTGAAAGCAATCCGTAGTCCATATCTGCTTTTCTTAACCAATTCAAGGCTTTATCTCGTAATAGAGGATTTAATATCGTACCACAAAGACCGATGCCTGAGGGTGTATGAGGATGATGATCACAAGCCAGTTCACCAATTTCAGCATCTTTAAAAAAATATCGGTATTGAGAAGAATAATAATAATGAATTGTATTTTGAAATATCGGGTCATCTTTATTCACAAAATGATAAAAATATAACGTTCCAAGATTTCCCGCAGGATCATTGTACAATCTGAAATTTCCTTTTCCGTCAGCAGACCAGAGAAACATCTTTTTTCCGTTAATTTCTTTCACGAGATATCGATAGATTCCTTTGTAGATACTTTCGATCTTTTGCTCGACAAGCCCTGCTTCTTTTGTGTCATTCTTTTTCACTAAAACATTTTTAAAATTCTGTAATCCTCTCCACAAAATTACATTACTGAATAGTACAAAGGGATATTCTGCCGGATCATCAGAAGGAAGCAAAAAGGTTCTATATAATCCCGTTTGTGAATCAAACTCTTCTTCTATTCGTGCAAACACCTTTTTCAAGGCTTTGATTAATCTTTCATCAACGAAGGAATCTTTCATGCTGCCTATTAGAATAAAATAGCTGGCTGCCTCATCCAGTTCAAAACCCGGATATAAAACCGTGCCATCAATATAATGTGCATGGTCTCCGGCATTTATGCTATGCATAATAATCATTTTTTGTGCCAAATGTTGAAACAATCTTGGACAAATCAATCCTATAGCAGGAAAAGACCACAAAAATGCATCTCTTTCCCAGAATGCTCCAGACACATAATAACGTGGACTTCTTGAGGTTAATGCGAGATATTTATCACTATCCAAATCCCTTGCTATTGAAAAAAAATAATTGAAAAATAAATTTTCATTCAACCTGGCCTCTAACATTGGGTCTTCCGGGAAAGGAATGGTTTTTTGTTTTAACCAATCAATAAATTCCCGATAAATTGCTCTATAGCCTTTTCTCTTTAAATGAATAAGCGTAGCAGAAGCACCATCCTGGTCATAATTGACAGAAATATAAAAACAGTTTTTCATCTTGCAAGTAACTTTTAATTCTAGGTTTTTATCTTCTTTTAAATAACTATATTTAAAATTCTCATTTCCCCCAAAAGCTAGAGCTAAAGATGCTCTACACGAGGATATATTATAAATTGGATTACCCAACCAATTATCAAAGGCTATCGTTTTATCGAATTCCATGTCATGAGAATTAAATCGAAGAAATGATAGGTTATTTAAATGAAACAATAAGGCTATTTCAATTTCCTTGGAACTCTCGAATGAATAGAGTAGACCCTTCTCCTCTAGATCGGTAAATATTCTTCCCCTGACCCTTATGCCGCCCTCCAAGTAAAAATCTAATTTTGGCAGATAGTGCCCTTCCTTAGATTCCACTATCTTTTCAACTATTAATTCTCTGCCTCCCTTGAAGAAATGCGGTTCAAATAAATTGCGTTCTCCTTTTAGCTCCAACAAAGCTTTATTGATAAGAGAAACGACATTAATGCTTATTATAGATCCGTTCCCGCAATCGATCATGGGAATGCCAATAAAATGATTACCCGCATATAATACTTTCCTATTTTTTACTATTTCTTTGGGTCCGGTAATAATTCTATTCATGTCGGTCTGTTTAAAATCCTTTAACAAACTGATTTATTTGATGATCATGGTAAATAATAAAACAGTTACTCGTTTTTCTTTGTAGAAACTGAAAGAGATTTTAAATAGATATGAGGAAGCTTATATATTCCTTCCACCCATTTTGCCTTATCTCCCAAAGCTGCTACATTTTTTAATTCTTCTATGGCATTTCCGGCAATCATAACATTTTTAATTCGTCCCTTAATTTTTCCATTTTTTATTTTAAATCCCAACTGTACATTGTTTGAAAATGCACCGCTTATAATATTTCCTTGTCCCAAACCAAGAACCTGGTCAACAATAATGCCTTCTTTAATATCTTTAATCATATCAGAGAAAGACATGTTGCCTTCTTTTAATACTAAATTGCTTATCCCGGGAGTAGGAGCATTCTGGATACCATGTCGAATGCCATTACCTGTGCTGTTTTTTCCGGCCATTCCCGCAGTTTGCAAATCATAATAAAAATTTTTTATCTCACCTCCCTCAATGAGAGGGAGTTTTTGCATCTCAATCCCTTCATCGTCAAAAGGCGCACTTCCCGGTGCAAAATTAATGGTTCCATCGCTGTACAAGGAAAAAAGGTCATCCCACATTTTTTGGCCTTTTTTACCTGACAAAGGCGATATTTTTTTCAGAACATTTTTTCCGTTTAATCCGCTTATTATCGGTAGTAACAATACTAGTGCCGCATTGGGAGTGAATATAACCGGCATAATTTTACCTGTAACTTCTACAATGCTTTCTCCCCATTTCAATTTCTTCAATAATTCATCGGTTAAAATTTTACTTTCCAGATTATCTTTACCTGAATCAATGGAAGAGTACATTATCAGAATATCTTCTTTATCTACTTTTTGTACCATCATAGAGTAAGAAAGAAAAGATTTTTTATAAATATAATTGGCACCCCAGGAATTTAGATATTCAATTTCATTATCATGTTTTAATATAGTTACATCGCAATGTAAATCTTTATTAAAATCCTTTATTCGCTTAATCATTTCTTTTCCAGAAGTTATCATCTCGGAAATATTTTTTTCTTTGATTTTAGAATCATATATTTTTAGAGGATTTTTATTCTTTCGAATAATTTCAAGCGGAAATTCAAAGTTTGCCTTCATGCCAAATTCAGAGGTAGCTATTGCTTTTTCAATGAATAAATCCGGATCTTTTCCACCTGATTCAGTTGAAAACCCAATGAGTTTATTTTTGATCACTCGCAATGCATGTCCCTCATAATCAGAAACATCAATAGATTTCAAACTACCTGCTTCAAAATTTACCGGAATAGTTTTATTTTTAAGTCGAAATAGTTCTGCAGAATCTACTTTTTCTTTTATTTTTTGCATCAGTTTATCCATTTTATTGACCTCCTACTACTACTTGCTTGATGCGAATATGCGGACTACCAAAAGAAACCGGAAGAGGAGCCTGGCCACCTTTTCCGCACCCCCCGGCTGATTCAATCATTTTCAAGTCATTTCCAATAGCTTCAATGTTCAAGAGAGTACTGAATAAATTTCCACTTAAAACCACATCTTTCACCGGTTCCGCAATCTTACCATCCCTAATCATAAATCCTTCACCGGCACTAAAAGTAAACATTTCAAAAGTAGTGTTTCCACCAAAAACCTTTTTGGCATATATTCCTTTTTTTATTCCGGAAATTAAATTTTCAAATGGTGTATCACCATTATCTATATAAGTATTCGTCATACGTACAATAGGCTTGAATTGGTAGTTCAAGGCACGAGCGTTTCCGGTTGGTTTTTCATTCATTTTTTTTGCAGTTTCGCGAGAATGAAGCCTCCCGTCCAGAAGCCCATTTCTAATTAAATAATTTTTCTTTGTCTTTACGCCCTCATCATCATATTTCGCAGAACCAAATAAATTTGGAATAGACCCGTCATCGATAACATTCAATTTTTTATAGCCGAAATTCTTTCCTAGTTTCATAATATTTCTCATTCTATTATCTTCGTAAATAAAATCTGCTTCACTTAAATGCCCGAAAGCTTCGTGGATAAATACACCGCCCAGTGTTTGGTCTAAAACAACGGTATATTCACCTCCTTCGACTGGTTTGGCTTTCAATAAATTAACTGCTCTCGAAGCTGCCAGTTCGGCTTTTGAAGAAATATCTTCTGCTTTTTTAAATCCCTCTACCGTCCCCAAGCTTTCATTGGCTATTTGAACATTATCTTTTTCTCGGGCAATTGCAGTAAAACTGACAATTAATTTAGGTATTTCCTGCCTAATATAACTACCTTCAGAGTTTGCATAATACACTGTTGAAAAGCTGTCACCGTAAACCGTATTCGTAGATTGTATTTTTGGGCTATAATTTAGAATTATTTTATTGTAATGCTCCATAAGTTGCTTTTTCTCTCTCAAG
This sequence comes from uncultured Atribacterota bacterium, assembly GCA_965602765.1. Lineage (GTDB taxonomy): Bacteria > Atribacterota > Phoenicimicrobiia > Phoenicimicrobiales > Phoenicimicrobiaceae > JAYEGH01. The sequence continues at coordinate 15,095 of CBFCZX010000013.1, forward strand.
CTTACTTTGCGAAAATCTTTGTCCAAGTCCTTTTTTACTTCCTCGATTACCGGAGGAACTTCCGCAAGGTTACTTTTAGTTTTACCAACTAATGCAGCAATATTGATAGCCTGTTGTACTTTTTCATTTAAATCATCATATTGATTAAAGGTTATGAAGCCCCAACCTCCCTTAACCAATGCTCGAACATTACCGCCTATTTGTTGAGAGCAATCAATTTTTTCTAATTTTTTACCCTGAAAACGAATACCGGTAGATTCTTTTTTTTCTAATCTTATTTCTACATAATCAGCTTTTTTACTATTTTTTAATGCATCTTCCAGAATTTCTTTCATCATCATTCTCCTTCTATTATCTGGTTCTATTATTGAATTTACAATGGTCATTTTACTTCAGGATTTTCTTTCAAGCTTTTATCCTCTCCTAAGTACACCGGACGCTCCAACCACCATATCCATTTACTCCAATCTTCGTTGGATTCATTTTCTCCTGCCTTTATATTTAGAAAACCGCTGATCTTGGCTTCAATTTCATCCGCATAATGAAGGGCAATTGCGGTCAGAGTGCTTGGGAGCTTGGGTGAGCCATATTCAAAATGCCCATGATGGCTTAATAAAGTATGTTTTATCATTAGTGCTAGATCAGGTGGAAATTCATTTAACTCTTTTATTTTCTGGTCAATCATTTCAAATCCAATAGCAATATGCCCAATAAGTTTGCCTTCAACTGTATAATCAATCATTTTTTCGAAACAGTATTCGCGCACTTTACCAATATCATGCAATATAGCCATAGTTATTAGAAAATCCCGATTTATATCTTTATAAATTCCGCATATACATTCACAAATTTTGATAAGATTGCAGGTATGTTCTAGTAAGCCGCCAATATATGGTTGATGGACTTTGGTGGCAGCCGGTGCTTTTTGAAATTTATCGGTAAAATCCTGATCATTAAAAAAACTTTTTAGCAAGGCAAGTAAATGATGATTATTTATAGATTCGATCTTTTTATAGATTGTATTCATCAATGCATCTGAATCTTTATTTGAATGAGGCAAATAATCCGAAAAATCCTGGGGTGTCGTTTCTATTAATGATGATATGGTCGCTTGCAAAGCACCATTTGCTTTTCTTTTACTCACATGCCCTCGTACCCGGGCGAAATTTATATTTTTATATTTTTCTATATCATCATTCGAGACATCCCAAGCGATTGCGGTTATATCTCCGGTTTTATCTCCAATCTTGAAAAACATATCGACTGTTTTATTGTCCCTTCTAACTCTGAATTCTACATCTTTTAAGATAAAAATATCATCAATGTGGGAATTCAAGCCTAAATCTTTAACCATCTGTTTTTTATCCAAAATCTTATCCTCGCTTCTTTTATGTTTTTAGAGATATCCTTTCCGATTATTTTATTCATCTTATTTTATATTATAGCACTTTATTTTGTTTAGAAAATATCACCGTTTTCAAAAATATCAATATTTTAAATGATATACAGGCCAACTATCTATTTTGCTAAGATCATTATTTAAATAAAAACTCACTTTCCTTCTTTTTTACAATTGGTGGTATGAATTTTACTAAATTCGAAAAGAATTTTTGACCAAAATAAATAAAAAATACTATTTACCTTGACATTAAACCTAATTTTATTTATGCTATTTTAAGAAAAAGAAATTAATGCAACTATGTAACATGTATTATATTGCCGAAGTGGCGGAATCGGTAGACGCGCTACGTTCAGGGCGTAGTAGGTGTATGCCTGTGGGGGTTCAAATCCCCCCTTCGGCACCATAATTTAGCCCACTGGTTATCTATTAACTCTTCTTCCTTTTCCTTTTAAATATATATAGATAAATGCTTATTTGTTCTAATTAATTTTTTAAAGTATGCAATGAAAAGAAGAAAGTATAAATTTTATGTAATAAGTTTTTTTCTTTCTTTTGGATAGCTAACCAAATAATTAACTAATCCATTAGCTTGTTTAAAGAGACGTAAAATTCGATATACTCATTGACAAATTAACAAATTGGGCTTTTAAATTATTTTGGAGTTTTATACCGGGATAATATACCCACGACTTTCATCATTTCCCACTTTTCCCCAATGCAAATCCTTGTGAAACGGGCATCAAGAACTGAAAATTCATCTTCCCACGCTGCAGTAGTAAATACATTATTTTCCCTCAAATACTTCCAAAAATTTTTTGTTTGATTTTTATTTTCAAACTCTACAAAAACAAAGTTCGATTTTGAATCAAACACTTTTAATCCCAGGCTTCTTAATTGACTAATAAATTCATCCCTGACTTCCTTTATACACTTCCATGCTTTTTGGTAATATTTCAAATATTTTAAGACTTTTTCAACGCTTTTTTCTGCTATCCTATTAATCCTAAAATATTGCCCATAAGCAGAAACTTTCTCTACATTCCTTGGATTGGATATCATAAATCCCAAACGTAATCCTGCCAGGCCAAAATCTTTTGAAAAGCTTCGAGAAATAATTAAATTTGGATATTTTTCAATCAGATCGACCACAGTTTCTCCTAAAAAATTATAATTACATTCATCAACAGCTACTATTCCTTTTGATTCTTCGAGAACTTCAATGATCTTCTCCCTGGGAATTGGGGTTCCAGTTGGATTGTTCGGATTGCATATCCATACAATCGAGGCTTTTTTTAATTGTTTGGGAGAATAATCAATAACATAATGTCCGTCTTTTAGACAATCGACTAAAAGTTTAATACATCCTCCTCTATCCGCACTTGCCTCATACTGTGAAAAAGTCGGAGCTGGAATTAAAATTTTTCCCGGATAAGCTCTGGTGATCATTTCGATGACTTCATCGGAACCGTTAGCCGGTAAAATATTTTCTATTTTTACTCCGCTATAAATCGCTAAGACTTGACAGAGATCTGTGTATTCTCCTCCGGAAGGATAAAGATTAACGCTATCTAATTCACCATATAATTCTGTCAAAAATTCTTTAGGCAAAGGATATTTAAAGTAGGAATGAACTAGATCTATTATTTTTCTTTTCATTATGATTATTGCTTCCCTTTATATAATTTTTCTAAAAATATTTCGTATTAGAATTTGTTTTTGTTTCTTTCTTTTTCTATTCTTCTTAAATCTGCTTCCCCTAAACCAAAATAATGCCCAATTTCATGAATAACAACTTTTCTTATCGATTCTTTTACTTCTTCTTTATTATTGCAACGTATTTCAATGGGTCTTTTAAAAATAATAATTTTATCGGGCATGACATTTCTGTACCAGATGCCTCTTTTAGTGTAGGGTATCCCCCGATATAATCCCAATAGTCCATAAGGTGAAGAGATCTTCATTTCAGCAAGCAGTGTAGCGGAAGGCAAAGATTCGGTAATTACAATGATATTCTCCATCTTTTTTTTAAATTTTTCAGGCAAAGAATCTACGGCCTTTTTCACTAATTCGTCAAACTCATTCGTAGTTAATTTCATTTATTCAAATTGTCCTCTTGTTTTGATTTTCTCAATAAATTCTTTTAGTTTGGCAGTGTATAAATCTCTTGCTATTTCCCTCGAAGTTAATTCCAATAATGCAACCGGCTTTTTTTGGCAAATATTTTCCATGTCAGAAAATATTTTTAATGCATCGCTGCCTAAACGATTACAGAAGAAAGCTACATTTTTAAATTCCTTTTTATATAGATAAATATAGGTTCTAATGGGAGTAGATATATTGGATGACCAAACTGGAGACCCAATAATAATTAAATCATACAAAGAAGGATTCTTTTTTACCTCCTTTAGTACAGTTAATCTTTTTAAATTTGCATCTGTGCCAGCGCTTAAAAAACCGGTAATTCCATTTCTATTTTTTGTATCAAAAATTTCTTCCATATCGCATTTTAATTTTTCGGACAGTTTTTTTGCAATTTTTTTTGTTTTTCCACTCCTGGAATAGAATACAACCAATATCTGCATGGTATGCCTCGCATGAATAATGATTTTCACTTATTAAAGTTCGAAGATCCATTCTTTTCTCATATTGATAATAAACCAGAGAATCTTAAAAGTCTATCTTCTGATTTGGAAAAACAATTTTAATTTTTCCTCTCATTTTATAATATTTTGTAAAACTCAAATCATTCTATTACGTTGATTATATCGCCGCCAGTAGTAACGAAATATCCAGTTTGTTTTTACAGGTAAAAGCATATCCAATGAAGAACCCCAATTTTTCACTAAGCTTTGAGCTAATTCAAAATATTTATCAATACTTTTTTGAGCTAATACTAGTGCATTTTTTTCCACAAAAGAAATCATATTTTTTTCATAATCAATAATCAAAGGCTGTATTTTTAAAATGGCAATCCGCATGTTTTTTAAGGCTTTTCGATGATAATATTCACATTCCCACCAATACGATTTTAAATGATAATTTTCATTGCCCACAATATAATCTTCGGGGATATCAGTACCAGGCGAAAAAACAGGAAAAAACGGACTCATGCATGGATTGGAAGCTCCGGTCGTATAGAATAAATGTTTATCTTTGGTTAATTTCGCCACCATCGAACAAACTGTTTGACTTCGTCGAAATAACGGATTTGCTGCGTGTAGGCAAAGTGTAGCTGATGGTCCTTTATCTGGAGACCAATTAGGATTAGTTCCATGATCCCGTAAAATATTAAAAAGATCCAGTGTGTTGAATTTTTTCTTTTCCTGTGAAAGTAATACCCGGGAACGTTTTTCTCTTTCAATTCCCTTAGCTGCCCAGGTCATAAATTTAGCAGAATAACATTTACGGAAATTAAAATCTTTTATATTTTTACAATAACCTTTTCGGATAGCATTTTCTATCAAACCCTTTGAACAGGCATCATAATCCTTTTGGATAGAGATTAGATTAGAAATACTCCATGTATCTTTAATCTTTTTCCAAGCCCACCATGATTTTACGGTTTCCAAGACATATGCTTCTTTTGAATCAGCGATGAGAAAACTATTCATATATTTTAAAGAATATCGATAACCGCAATTGCCTCCCTGACCATGGGTTTCTAATAATTGAATAATCACTTCAAGCGCTTGTCTTGCGTTCACGCTTCTTTCTAAAGCCAGACGGATTAAATCCATGCCGGTTAAACCAATATTACCAGGTTTTTCTTTTGTAAATATTGCCTCATTTCCGATAATTACACCATATTCATTGGCACCCATTTCCCCACCGAACATCCAGAAAGGTTGACAAAGAAATATTCGAGCAGTTTCCGGAACCTGTGGGATGGTTAGATAAGTACATTTAACGGTTTCATTTGGTTGGTATTTCCGGTGAGGGAAAATAACAATATTTTGTACTTCATCAGGCTCACGGTCACTATTCTTACCAAAAAGAGTCGCCCCATCTTTAGTGGCAGGACCTAAAGCGACAATCGTATCACACATAATTATACCTCATTTTTAAAAATAATTGAAAGCAAAAAATAATAATGTTTTATCTTGTTTGTGGTCTATCGATTTCTATGTATTTTATATATAATTTAATATTAAATATTACTTTGGTTTATGCTTTAATTATAGCAAATTTAACAATTCAAGTGAAATTAATCGAATATTCTTTAATAATTTGCTGCATTAAAAAGAGAAATAAATTAACTTATAGTAAATTCTTGAAAAAAATTGAAAAATATAAAATGAATTGGATGTAAATTAGCGGAAAAAAGTAGGGATTTATCATAATCTAAATTATTTTCATCAATTACAATCATTAATGCAATTATTGTAATTAAATTAATGAAGATATCTCAATTTTAAAAATCACAAGTAAGGGCATTTCATTTTTTTTCTGATATTTTCTTCTTTGCATTTTCGTAAATTACTCGCATCTTTTACAGATAATGTTACTTCTTCTTTTAATGCTTTTACAATTTTATTATTTTCATTTTTTTTGTTAATTGAATAGATTTTCCATTTACCCATCCGGTGACTAACTACCAAACCTGCCTCTTTTAAAATACGCAAACCATGTGAAATGCGTGATTGCTCCATTTTTAAAATAGCTATTAATTCGCAAACACATAGTTCGTCATGAAATAGTAATGAGTAAATGCGTAATCTGGTTTCATCAGATAATGCTTGAAACAGCTTGTTGTAATTTCTCATCTTTTTCCCCTATTTCTTATTAAAATTTTTTCTTTGATACAAATGAATTTTTCTGAAAAATTCTAGCTAAATATTATTCAATAATTTCAAT
>CBFCZX010000014.1:0-20902 GCA_965602765.1 uncultured Atribacterota bacterium
GGAGAAAGTCTGTTTAATTTTGTCATCCAGGAGGTAGTTTCTTTTACAATAGCCGGGTCTGCAATGCCTTTCTTGATGGCAGTGGATAATATGCCGGTGCCCAGAGGTTTAGTCAACAGTAATAAATCTCCCTTTTGAGGGCTGTTATTGTAAATAGTTTTTTTAGGATGAATTAATCCTATGACCGCCAAACCATATTTTGGTTCTTTATCTTTTATCGTATGCCCACCAACTAAAATAGCACCGGCTTCCTTTATTTTTTCAGCTCCGCCCTTTAACATAAGTTCTAAATCATCTAGTTGCTTTTCGGGAAAAGCGACAATGTTTAAAGCCATCAAAGGATTTCCTCCCATAGCGAAGATATCGCTGAGAGCATTAGCGGCTGCAATTTGACCAAAATAATAAGGGTCATCAACAATGGGGGTAATAACATCTAATGAAAAGATCAAAGCTTGTTTATCGTTTAATTGATAAACCGCGGCATCTTCGTAATGTTCAAATCCGGCTAACAGATTATCATCTTTTAGATATTTAAAATGACTTAAGATCTCACCGAGATCCTTAGAGTTAAACTTCGCTGCTCATCCGGCAGCAGAAACTAATTGGGTTAATCTTTTTCTTTTATCCAATCTTTTACGGCTCCTCTCTGTTAAAATCAATCGGCCTGGACTTTTAATATACGCTGATTGCCTTGGCGTTGTGTAATATTTTCTTCATCCATTTTAGTGAGAAGGGGAATAATGTATTTTCTACTGAGGCCAAGCAATGTCCGTACTTCTGCAATAGTCATTGATCCCTTTATTTTCAAGAAATGGATTAATTTGTTTTTCATCATATCATATTTTTCTTTTTCAAGTAAAATTCCTTCATTTAATTTTATAATTTTCTCTTCCTGTATTAAAAAGTTAATAATTTCTCTGCTCCCGCTGGTTTGGGCGATAAGTGCCTTCTCATTAGGAGGATTATTCGGACTATTCTTTAAAGCTGTCATTATTTTTAAAATAAGTTTTTCTTTTTCAGATGATATTTTTGGTCGATAGTCAGGTAAAATGACAATTCCCTTTTTTACAACGATTTTTTCCATCTTAATCTGGGAAGCAATTAATGCATTAAATATTTCCGGTGGTAAATAATAAAAATAGCCTTGGAATCTATTTAAAGGAAAACCTTTTTCAAGAGGATGTGTAGTATATTCCTTATTTAATCGATTATTGAATTTTATAATCTGTTCACCCCAAAAATGTTTGTCTATCAACCATGAATTAGTGTTATTTATTTTTTCCTCATTTTGCAACGATTCAAGCATATCTTGAATCTCTTTTTTAGCATAGTTGCTATTGATTAGTAAACTGTCTTTTTTTATAAATAGATATTTCTCCAATTCGGAGATAATAAGGTTTTTAAGTGAAAAAGTTTCCCTTTTTTGCAGCCATTTAACGATTCCATTATCTTTAAAGTTATGCTTTCGGGGCAATGGGTCCAAGATAATTCCACCTCCAATGGTTTGAGGAGGACTGGGAATTCTTAAAATAAAACGTTCTCCCACATAAGTTGCCATGGATTCACTAAATCGAAATTGAACTAAAGCCTTTTCACCGGACGTCAGATATTTTTTTTCGTTCAGGATTATTTTCGCTAAAATTTCTTGCGTACCACAAAAAAAGTCTAGGTTTGCCCTATTTTTCAAAGTAAATTTCTTAATTTCCGGAAGAAGGGTTATTTTGGCATCAATATACTTGCTGGCTTTGATGGCTGTTTTTGTACCAAAAATAATGTTTCCTCTGTGCAATTGTTTTTTTTCGGTACCTGTTAGATTAATGGCGACCCGTGAACCGGGAAGTGCTTTTTTTACTTCTTCTTTATAGGCTTGTAAATTTCTAATACGTGATTTTTTATAGGAGGGAAAAATGACGACTTCCATGCCTTTATAGAAAATACCATTCATTAAAGTACCGGTAACGATAGTTCCGCTTCCTTTCATGCTAAAAACCCGATCGATGGATAACCTTGGTTTGCCAATATCTTTTCTTGTCTTCATTTTTGGGATTAAATTCTGAATGGTTAATTTTAACTGGTCGATTCCAATATTTTTTACAGTACTGACCTTGACAATTGATGCATTTGAAAAATTGGAATTTGTTATCTTTTTCCTGATTTGTTCTTCCACGAAATCAATTTGGCTTTTATTGGCTAAATCAACTTTATTGATAACAATAATACCAAATTTAATATCCAGGAGATTAATAATTTGAAAGTGTTCTTCGGTTTGAGGCATCCATCCTTCATTTGCATCGATTACTAAAATGACAGCATCAATACCAGTTGCACCTGCAATCATATTTTTAATTAAATTTTCATGACCGGGAACATCAACAATTCCCACTGTTTCTCCGGAAGCGAGCTTAATCCAGGCAAAACCCAGGTCAATCGTCATACCTCTTTTTTTTTCTTCAGGTAATCGATCGGTATCAATGGAAGTTAGCGAATAAATTAAAGCTGTTTTGCCATGGTCAATATGACCGGCAGTACCAAAAACAAACATAATATTTCCTTTTTTGCATCTTACTATTCGGAAACACTCCCGTAAAGCCGGAATCTAGGCTTATCGGTTGCACAGGAGTGCTCCTTTATGTATGAATTTTGTATCAACCAAAAAAAACAATTTTTTTCTGAAAAAATGTCTTTCAGGGAAGTGCTATTTTTATTTTTGTTTAAAATAAACCGTTTTGATTATTTTAACAACCAGGTTATCATAATGCGAATCAAATGAACGCGGGTCAAGTATAAAAAATTTCTTCTCCTTTCTTCCCAATAGTGGAGGATGAAATAACCGTAATTCTTTGGAAAATATTTCTACCGAACAAAGTGGTTTTATATAAATCAATTGTGTAGGCAAAGTCTGTCCGGGCAAAGCACCTCCGCCTATAGCAGTATTTCCATCTTTGAGGAACACGGGAATATCTTCCTGTATTAGTCTCTGGTAAATATTTTGACTGCGTTGACTGATTTTATCGAGGGGGCAGGAAATCATTTTCCAAACAGGAATTTTAGAAGTTGCTTCGTTTTTTAGATAAGATAATAAAATTTCCTGAAGCAGAATTAAAGTTATCTTGTCTACTCTTAATGTTCTGAAGATTGGATTTTTTAAAAGTTTATTTAAAAATAATTCTTTACCGCAAACAACTCCGCCTTGCGGTCCACCTAAAAGCTTATCGGTGCTGAAACAAACTAGGTCTGCACCGTTTTTGATATTTTCCTGTACGGTAGGTTCGTGTTTTAGTCCAAAATCTTCTGTATTTAAAAAAGTACCACTTCCCAAATCTACTATTATAGGTAAATTGTATTTCCTTCCCAGTCGCTTTAATTCTTTGACTCCAACTTGATTTGTAAAACCATCCATTTTAAAGTTGCTTTGATGAACCTTTAATATTAAAGCAGTATCGTTGCTGATAGCATTTTCGTAGTCCTTTATAAAAGTTTGATTTGTAGTGCCCACTTCTCGAAGATGTGCACCGCTTTGTTTTAAAATATCCGGTATACGAAATCCACCCCCGATTTGAACCAATTCTCCCCTTGAAACAATAACTTCCTTATTTTTTGCCATAGAATTAAGTATTAAAAAAATTGCTCCGGCATTATTATTAACGATTAAACTTCTTTCCGCATGACTTAAAACACAAAATAAATTTTCGACACTTTCTCCTCTTTTTCCACGGCTTCCCTCATATAGGTTATACTCCAGATTGGTATATCCTTGAATGGATTCACGCAGAACTGTATACATTTCTTTACCAAGGGGAGCCCTTCCTAAATTTGTATGGAGTATTACTCCGCTACCGTTTATCACCTGTGTTAGAAAAGCCAGATTATCTTTTTTGATGTCATCCTTAATTTTGTTGATCCTTTCTTTCGGAGAGTAAATGCGGCCGTTTTCATGAAGGTTCTTTTTTTCATCTGAAATCACCTTTCGCACGATTTCAGTTATTATTTTTCGGGATAGTCTTCTGATTAAAGGTTGTAAGTTTTTATTTTGTAAAATTTCTTCCACGCTGGGAATTTTTGATAATGATAAATTTAACTTATAATTATTATTGGTTGTGCTATTTTTCAATTGTTCAGTGATTCTCCTTTGATGGTCTAAAAAATACTTGAAGGAATATAAAAAGAACTACGGAATATTGATAGAAAAATAAATGGCGGGAGGGGTAGGAATCGAACCCACCGCGACAATTACAATCAATTATCGCCCACGGATTTGAAGTCCGCAAGGCCCACCAGAGCCTATCCACTCCCGGTGAATATTCAATTTAATCAGATGTTCTAAGTTTATTATAAATACTTTTATAAAACTTTACAACATTTGAAGGAAAACTGTGTTTTCATTTTTGGAAAAGTTAAATACTATTCATTTTCCAATATTAAGTTAATATTAGAATTGACAGCTATTAAAATTCAATGTAAATACTGAATATAACAGCGAAAATTGATTAATTTCAATATAGTATCGATAGTTTGTTGATTTTAAAAAATAATTAATTTAAAATAGATAAGCTATTTAAGTAAAGCGTATATTCAACCTATAAAGTAAATACAGGGAGAGCAGAAATGAAATATATTGAAAGTCAATCACTAAGTCCATATTATAATTTAGCTGTTGAAGAATACATATTAAAAAATTTTTCCCTTGATGAAGAATTCATATTTTTGTGGCAGAATACACCCACAATTGTCGTTGGAAATAATCAAAATACTATTGAAGAGATTAATATGAAATTCGTAAAAGACAACAATATTAGCGTGGTTCGGCGAATGTCCGGCGGCGGCGCGGTTTATCAGGATTCGGGTAATTTGAATTTTACTTTTTTTGCAAGTGTATCCGAGAATAGTCGAATTTCAATGAAAAAATATGCTTATCCAATTGTAAATGCTTTGAAGGGCATGGGAGTTCCGGCAGAAGTGAGTGGTAGAAATGATATTACCGTAGAGGGGAAAAAGGTATCCGGAAATGCACAACGAATATTCAAAAACAAAATTCTACATCATGGAACATTATTATTCGATTCCGATTTAGATGTCCTGGAAAAATCATTAAAAGTGAGAATTGATAAAATAAAATCTAAAGGCATTAAATCGATTCGTAGCCGAGTGGCGAATATCAGCGATCATATGCCTAATAAAATCAATATGCAATCTTTTCAAAAAATACTTTTAAAATATCTTTTTAAAGGTAAAGAGCCTGAACAGTATCATATGTCAGAAAAAGATTTCAATGAAATTAATCGACTTGTTAAGGAAAAATATGCGACATGGAACTGGAATTATGGTCAATCGCCAAATTATACCCTAAAGAATTCATCCCGTTTTTCCGGTGGAAAGTTTGAGTGCTATCTTGATGTTCAAAATGGTATTATTCAAAATAATAAAATACATGGTGATTTTCTTTCAGTGAAAGACATTGCCGATATCGAAATTGAACTCAATGGGAAAAAATATGAACGAGAAACGTTAGCTGACACATTATCAAAATTCGACCTTATCTCTTATTTTGGCAGTATTTCACTTGAAGAGATATTATCTGTATTTTTTGGATAGGTCAATTATACATAGCGGTCAACTAAATTATAAATTAAAATCCGAAAAAAATCATGAAAAATATCATTTATTATTTATGATATACATGGGAAATATTTATTCCCAACCTAAAAAAATCACTTTTTAAAAATTCTTCAAAGTCATTTCCTGACTCATCGATTATTCTTAAAAAAATATATTTTAATGATAATCTTTTAATAAAAAAGAGGATTTCGCTAAAAATTATAGAATTTTAATATAGATAATTCTTCTACTAACAGGAAAAAATCAGGTTAAGAAAGTTTTTGAAAAAGCAAGGAATGAATGAATGAAAATTGGCTTGTTTCCTCTAGCTTCTAATTTACATGATGCCTTTTCCGTTGACGGAAGCTTGATTGATTTTAGAAAGAGCATCGAAGACCAACTAAAAGCTAAATTTATAGATATCAATTTGCAGGATTTTAGAGAAAAAACCTGTTTCCCATTGATTTTTATAAAAACCGGCGGAGTGGAAGGTCAATTTAAAAGAATCTTTAAGGACCTGGATAACCGCTACTGGTTATTAGCCGGTAAACTTCATAATGCACTTCCCGCGGCAATGGAAATAGCTACATTTTTAAGAAAAAATGGAAAAAAAGCAGAAATCATTCACGGAGACACGGAGTACATAGTTCGACGTCTAAAAGTTTTAAGCAGGGTGTGGGATGTAAAGAATAAATTACCTTCAATTAAGTTGGGAGTTATCGGTAGGCCATCTGATTGGTTAATTGCCAGCGATGTGGATTATAAACAACTAAAGAAAAAGCTGGGAATCTCTCTCTTTGATATCGAAATAAGTGAATTGTTCAATGTAATGAAAGGAAAGGTAAAATATCATCATCCCATGCTAGGGGAGATTAAAAACAAACACTTTACATCTCAGTCAATCAAAGGTGCGTTAAAAATATATGATGGATTTAAAACACTTATCAGTAAATATAACTTGGACGGAATCACCGTAAGATGTTTTGACCTTATAGAAAGGTACAAAAATACCGGGTGTTTAGGGTTGTCTTTGTTAAACAGCGAAGGAATTATTGCAGGTTGTGAAGGCGATATACCAGCTGCAGTATCGATGTTTTTACTTCATTTACTAACCCGACAATCGGTTTTTATGGCAAATCCGGCAAGTGTTGATGTGAATAGAAATGAAGTTATCCTGGCACACTGTACGCTTCCTTTAAATATGCCCGATAGTTTTCAATTGGATACACATTTTGAATCCGGGTTGGGTGTCGGAATAAAAGGCCATATTCCTGAAGGAAATGTGACAATCTTCAAATTAGCTGCTGATTTCCAAACCTATTTTGTGTCAAGAGGCGAAATATTAGAAAATTTAAATGCAAAAAATCTCTGTCGAACCCAGGTAAAATTAAAATTGGAAGAAGATGTATCTTATTTTCTACATCATTCTCTTGGAAATCATCATCTTGTGTGCAATGGTGATTTTTATTCACTGATTAAGGAATTTTTTAGCTGGTGATATTTATAGCTTACTGGAAAACAGTTTTCGCAATATATAATTTACCATCTTTTGAATTGAACAATTAATTAATGCTAAAAGAATAAAAAAGGGGAGGGGAAGATGATGAGTGATAGAATGAGACCTGTTTCTTTCAAGGGATTACTTGAATGGATAATCGGCGAGTACTGCTCACAAAAGACAATTTTTGGCATACCGGAATCACACTTCTTCAAAAAGGAAAAGCAGATCAGTGTTTGCATATTTGATGAAAAATGTGACATGCCCCTAGGCCCTGCAGCGGGACCCCATACGCAGTTGACACAAAATATTATTTCCGCCTACCTGGTTGGAGGACGCTTCTTTGAACTAAAAACTGTCCAAAAATTAGATAAGCTTGAATTTGAAAAACCCTGTATTGATGCAGGGGATGAAGGCTATAATACGGAGTGGTCAACCGAATTGTCACTGGAACAGGCATATGATGAGTATGTTAAGGCATGGATAATCATGCATTTTCTGGAATCCTGTTTTCAGGACGACTATAATGGAAAGCAATCTTTTATTTTTAACATGAGCATTGGGTATGATTTGGATGGAATCAAAACACCAAGGATGGATTTTTTTATCAATCATCTAATAGATGCTTCCGGGCACCCTGCTTTTCACCAATATCTGGAAGAATTAAAATCTTTTATCTCTCGCATGGATTTTCCTGTTGGAATATACGATAGGAACAAATCCGGAAATTATAAGGATATATCCCTGGATATACCTTCGAGGATTGCTCGTTCGGTTACTCTTTCCACCATGCATGGTTGTCCGCCGGAAGAACAGGAATCAATTTGCAGGTACTTACTGAAAGAAAAAGAATTAAATACTTACGTGAAATTAAATCCGACACTTCTTGGTTTTAAAACGGTAAGAAAAATCCTGGATAATCTGGGTTATCAATATGTAAAACTTAAAGAATCTACTTTTGAAAAAGATTTGCAATGGCAAGATGCAATCGATATGCTCAAAAAGCTAGCAAAATTAGCTAGGGACTGTGGTAAAAAATTTGGCATTAAACTATCGAATACACTTCCAACGGTCAATTCTCTAGGAAACCTTCCTGGCGAAGAAATGTATATGTCCGGTCGTGTACTGTTTCCGATTACTATCCAGTTAGCTGCCCGTTTATCTCAGGCTTTCGAGGGCTATCTACCGATTTCTTTTTCGGGAGGAGCTTCTCAACTGAATATTGCCCGGATTTTTAAGACGGGCATTTATCCAATTACAGTGGCTACGGAACTTTTAAAACCCGGTGGTTACCTTAGAATGTCGGCAATGGTTCAGACTTTAGAAGAAATACTTTCAAAAGAAGATAGAAGAAGGTGTATTGATGTAAAAGAGCTTAACCGACTTGCTAAAGAAAGCTTAAAAGAGGATTTCTACCACAAGGATTGGAGAGGCTTAAAAAAAGTCATCTTAGATAAGGAATTGACGATAACAGATTGCTATGTTGCTCCATGCGTTAATTCCTGTCCGATTTTTCAGGATATACCGGAGTACATTCGACTAACTGCTCATAAACAGTATGATGATGCATTGGAATTAATTTACAAAAAAAATCCTCTTCCAAATATCACCGGTCATATTTGTGACCACCAATGCATGTATAATTGTACCCGGCTTGATTATGAAGGAGCTGTCAATATTCGTGAAATAAAACGGATTGCAGCAGAATATGGAAACAAAGAAAAACTTTTAAATGGTAAAATCAAAGCAAAACCGAAAAATATAAAAATTGCCGTTATCGGTGCCGGACCTGCCGGACTCTCCGCCGCTTACTTTCTTGTAAAAGAGGGTTTCGAAGTCACCGTTTTCGAAAAGCAGGATTCTCCAGGAGGGCTAATCAGTTCTGTGCTGCCGCATTTTAGAATACCTGCATCGGCTGTTGAACAAGATATTTCCTTTATAAAAAATTTAGGAGTTCGATTTCAGTTTGGTGTGACAGAAAAAATGTCTATACAAGATCTAAAAAACAGGGAATATAAATACATCTTTATCGGTATCGGAGCTGAAAATTCAAGAAATTTAACACTGTCAGGTAATAATAAACATGTTTATGAAGCTCTCCATTTTTTAAGAACCTTCAACGTAAACCCGAAAACAATTCATTTAGGGAAACGTGTTGCAGTCATTGGCGGTGGGAATACTGCAATTGATAGTGCGCGTTCGGCTTTAAGGATTACTGGTGTGGAAAAGGTTGTAATAGTTTATCGTCGCACCAAAGAGGAAATGCCGGCAGATGAAGAAGAATTTGCCCTGGCTCTCAAAGAAGGTATTATTTTTAAATCACTCTTATTACCTGAATCATTTTCCGAGACAGGTATTTTAATGTGCCGTAAAATGATCTTAGGTGATTTTGATGCTAGTGGTCGCAGACAGCCTATTCCGACAGACAAATTGGAAGAAATAAAAGTAGATTCTATTATAAGTGCAATTGGCGAACAGGTCAATATGGAAATACTGCAGAGTTTTGGATTAAAAATAGATAAAGAAAGTAAACTTAAAATAAATACCGAAACATTTGAAACAGATGAAAAAAATGTCTTTATTGGTGGAGACGCCTTGCATGGACCCTCTACGGTAGTCAAGGCAATAGCTGATGCACGGAAAGCAGCTACAGCGATTATACAAAAAGAAATAAGTGGCTGGCAGGAAGAAACAATTAATATTGATTTTAATCCGGAAGAACAGAAAAAAGATATTTTCTCGAAAAAAAGCCGAATAGTGTTTCCAATCATTGCTCCGGATGATAAACTTGTCGCGAAAAACGAAGGAGAAAGGTGTCTCGAGTGCAATTTTATTTGCAATAAATGTGTCGACGTATGTCCTAACAGGGCAAATATTGCAATTCCAGTTGATAAACGAGTGGGATTTCAAGATAGCTGGCAAGTTCTACATTTGGATGCATTATGCAATGAGTGTGGAAACTGCGCCACATTTTGTCCTTATAATGGTAAACCTTACAGGGATAAACTAACTCTCTTTGCAACAATCGAGGATTTTCAAAGCAGCACCAATCAAGGATTTTTGATACTTGGTACTCCGGATAATCCACTCGTTCATTTAAGGCTTAACGATAAATTATGTAAATTGAAATTTTCTAAAGAAAACGGTCTGATGCCAAAGGATTTCCAAAATTCCATTCAAGATGACGCAATCGAGCTCACTAAAATAAAGTCAATGATTGAAATAGTCATAAGTAATTACAGTTATTTATTTAAATATTCAATTTAATTTATTATGTAATTCATCGGAAGAAAGTCAAAATACTGACTAGAGGTTAAAGCTAAGAATAAAATTCAAAGAATGGTTTTTATAAAATTACTAATATTATATCAGGAGGTGAAATATATCGGTTATGGAAGGACTTAATCGACAAAGAAATTATTCTGATGTCTATACAATACAACCAAACAAAACAGATTCTGAATATCACTATTTTGTTCCCCGGAATCAGCAGGAAGCTATAGAATTATTGGCAAAATATGAAGAAAGGATAAAGATCTTAGCTGGAGGTACAGACCTGTTAGTTCAATATTTTGACCGTCTTTACGAGATAGAAAACTGGCTTGATTTGAGAAGACTTGAAAAACTGAAAACTATTGAAATCAAGAAAAATCATATTTTAATCGGAGCAATGACCACACATACCCAATTAGAAAAATCAAAAATTATCCAAAAATATTTTCCGGCCCTAAGTATGGCAGCTGATGATATTGGCTCTCCTCAAATAAAAAATAGGGGAACAATCGGTGGAAATATTGTTAATGCCTCTCCAGCGGGCGACCTTCTACCATCTTTAATGGCTTATAAAGCTCAATTCCACTTGAATTCCACTAAAGAGGAAACGCTTGTTCCGGCTGAAAAATTTTTTATCGGACCAAAAAAAACTATCTTAAAAGCCAACCAGTTATTAAGTCGAATCTCTTTGCCTCTTCCCAAAAAAAATACTTATAGCAGTTGGATTAAAATCGGTAAAAGGAAAGCATTAATTATTGCAACAATTACCCTTGCCTTGGTTGTAACAATGGACGATGATAATAAATTAATTGAAAATATCAGCGTTTGCCTCGGCTCGGTAGCACCGACTCCGTTGGAAATCAAGGAGATTAAAGAAAAAATGATTGGCAAAAATTTCAAGCAACTGGACTTCAATCAACTAGGACAGATCGTAGAAGATAAAATTTCTCCCATTGATGATATCAGGGGAACAAGAGAATACCGAAAAGATGTTGCGAAAGAAATAATGATCAATGCCTTGGAAGAAGTAGATCAGCAAGTAGGAGGTGTGTAAAATGAGTAATATCTTGATTGAATTTATCATAAACGGGGAAAAAAGAAAAGTACAAACTACACCCTCCAAGAGATTACTTGATCTTATTCGGGACGATTTGCATTTAACCGGAACAAAAGAAGGCTGCGGAAAGGGAGAATGTGGTGCCTGCACGGTAATTATGAATGGTGAGTTGGTTGCATCCTGTCTGATACTAGCCCCTCAGGCAGATGGTGCGCAAATTACGACAATAGAGGGATTAAGCCGGGAGGGGGAATTGCATCCCATCCAACAAGCTTTTATTGAAACCGGAGCGGTTCAATGTGGTTTTTGTATTCCGGGAATGATATTGGCTGCTAAGAAAATATTAGATAATAATCTTCATCCTGATGAAAACGAAATAAAACGGGGTATTTCCGGAAATATCTGCAGGTGTACAGGTTATCAAAAAATTTTTGATGCTATTAAATTGGCCGGAGAAAAGCTATCAGTTTTAAATAGCGGAAAGGTCGGAAAAAATGAGTAAAAAATATATAGGCCAAAATATCTACAAAGTGGATGCCCGGGATAAAGTAACCGGCAAAGCTCTATATTCCGATGATATTACTTTTAAAGATATGCTATACCTTAAAATCAAACGGGCGGTCTACCCGCATGCTTATCTTCGCAAATTGCATTTAGAAAAAGCAAAAAAAGTTCCGGGAGTTGTAAAAATCATTACCGCAGAGGATGTCCCGCATGTTAAAAATTTTGGATTAATTATTAAAGATCAACCGGTTCTTATCGGTATTGGGCAAAAAATGCGTTTTTTAGGAGATGCTCTGGCAATTATCATTGCGGAAAGTAAAGAAGCGACAATAAAAGCCGAGAAGTTGATAGAAGTGGAAGTGGAAAAATTAGAAGTTATCTCTGATCCGCTTCGGGCAATTGAAAAAAATGCCCCTTTGATTCATAAAGGAGGCAATATTTTATCAACTCATTTTTTAGAGAAAGGAAATGTGGAAAAAGGTTTTGCCAATGCTGATTTAGTTGAAGAAAATGAGTACAGGACAACTTTTATTGACCAATTACCTCTTCAAGTTTCTGCAGGTGCTTGCCGTTATAATAAGGCAAAAGGAATTATTGAGCTTTGGGCGGCGACACAATGGTTACATGATACCCAGGCAGACATTGCTCAATCAATCGGTTTTCCCAAGGATAAAATTAGAATTTTTCAACCGGTCATCGGTGGTGCTTTTGGGAAAAAAGAAGATATATCGGTTCATATCCATTTAGCCTTGGCAGCTATTGCTACGGGAAGACCGGTGAAACTAACTTACAGCAGGGAAGAATCGATGATCGCTCAATCCAAAAGACACCCCTTTATTATTCGCATCAAGAATGGAGTTACCGGAAAAGGTGGTTTAACTGCTTGCCAGGTAGAAATCATTAGTGATACAGGTGCTTACGCTTCCAGCGGGTTGGCTGTTATTCATAAAGGGATGTATCACTGCACCGGGCCATATAATGTCGATAATGTTAAAGGTGTGGGTCGTGCAATATATACGAATAATACCTATTGCGGAGCTATGCGTGGTTTTGGGACTACCCAGCTGGCATTTGCATATGAATCGCAAATGACAATCATGGCGAATAAGTTGGGGATTGACCAGGTAAAATTCCGTTTACAGAATGCCTATGATATTGGTTCGAAAACGCCCAATGGTCAAAGACTAACCTGTAGTGTCGGTGTAAAAAAGACCATTAACAAAGCAGCAATGATGGCAGGTTGGAAGGAGGATGCAAGATGAAAAAGCATGGAAGAGGTATGGCAACAATCATGTTTGGCTTTGGCTACGGAGAAGGATTTCCTGACCACTCAATAGCTTCAGTGGAAATAAATGAGAAAGGAAAGATTTTAATCCGGACTGCCGCAGCGGATGTCGGACAGGGATTATTAACCGTTATTACCCAAATTGTAGCAGAAGTATTATTAGTAAAACCGGAAATTATTCAAATTATCGATGGGGATACCCATCTTACTAAAAATTCAGGCTCTACATCGGCAACCCGTCAAACATTTTTTACCGGAAATGCAGTAAAAAGGGCTGCTGCTGGTCTACTAAGTAATATTTACCATTTTGCAAGCTTACATTTTGTAACCAATCATGTTGATTTAGATGTGAAAGGTGGTTATATTTTCAGAAAAGAAAATCCAGAGGATAAACTAAGTTATTGGGAGTTGGCCGAAAAGGTGAAGCAAGAAGGAATGAGCCTGACAGCAGAAGCTTCTTTTTTTCCACATACCGATATACCTAATCAAAAGAACGGACAAGGTGAAAAACTATACGTTGCTTACACCTTTGTTACTCAGATAATTGATGTAGCAGTTGATACAGATACCGGTATCGTTGATGTATTACATGTCTATACTGCGGCAGACATTGGAAAAGCTATTAACCCTAGAAATGCCGAAGGGCAGGTAGAAGGCGGAACAGTTCAGGGAATGGGTATGGCTTTAATGGAAGAACAGGTTTTAAAAAATGGAAAAACATTGAATGCCGATATGACCGGTTACCTGGTTCCTACTTCAATGGACATTCCTGAATTTACTACAAGCTTTATCGAAGACGAAGATGCTGACGGACCTTACGGCGCAAAAGGAATTGGTGAGCCTGCATTGATTGGCACAGCTCCGGCGATTGCCAATGCAGTATATGATGCAATTGGAGTGAGAATATTTGATCTTCCCGTTACACCTGAAAAGATATTAAAAGCTTTGAAAAAAAATAGCAGAAATTAAGATATATAATTTAAAATTTAAATTAATGGATTAAAAAATCCACGGAAATCTCTGTGGATTTTTTATATTAAAATATAAGCAAACATTCAAATAATATTTAGGAAAAACAGTCAGCTGTAAGATCTAAAAATAATTCAAGAAATAATAATTTATTTGAAATTATTCCTAAAAATAGGGGAAGCTTTTAAAATATAAAGATTGCGCAATTTTCATTACAAATGAATAAATAACTAACCGGCAAATATCTTTACGTTGAAGTTTTGCGCTTGTTTTTTACTATTTTTAAAAGGCTGCCTCTTGTAACGGCTTTTTTGCCAAATTTTCCCCTGATTTCATCCAAAGAACGGGTTAATTCCCCTAACTTATTTTCTTTTTCATCGAGTAAGGTTAATTGTCTTGTGTTATGGATATCGTTTAATTTTGACAGTTTAATACCAATTAACCTGATACCGCCCTTTCTGATTTTTATTTTTTCTAAAAGCCGTATTACCTCCTTAAATATGACATCATCAAGATTTGTAGGATTTTTTAAAGTGACTGACTTATTCAATGTTGTGAAATTTTGAAACCTTATTTTCAAAGTAACCGTATTCCCCCAATAGCCTTTTTTTCTGGCGGTATAGCCTAACATTTGAGAAATTTTTAGTAATTCTTTTGATAGTATTTCTTTTTTTGATATATTGATATGAAAAGTAGTTTCTTTACTAATGGATTTTACAGTAGATTCAGGTGTTACCACTCTATCATCCATTCCTTTCGCTAATAATTTTAATTTTTTACCGTTTTTACCCAGCAGGCTTTCGATAATCGAATCCGGCATCTCGGCTAGTTGTTGCACTTTATAAATCCCGGATTTTTTTAGCAGTTCTTCGGATTTATTACCAATACCCCATAGTGTAGAGATGGGAAGAGGGTATAGGATTTTTTGAATATCTTCAGAGTGCAAGATATAAAAACCATCCGGTTTCCCAAGATTTGTAGCTATCTTGGCAAGAAATTTATTTTTTGCAATACCAACCGAAACGATAAGTCCTAATTCTTTGCAAACTCTTTTTTTGATAGTTTTTCCGATTTTTTCAGCAGTTCCAAAAAGTGATTCGCATCCCGATACATCCAAAAAAAGTTCATCAATGCTGATCGGTTCCGCCAAAGGTGTATACTTTTTACAAATTTCAAAGAATATTTTTGACGCCTTTGCGTATTTGTCCATTTGAGCGGGGATAAATATACCTTTCGGGCATTTTTGACGGGCTTCCCAAATGGACATTGCGGAATGCACACCATATTTACGGGCTTCGTAGGATGCAGCGCAGACTACTCCTCGATTTGAAGTGCCGTCCTTACCGCTTATTCCTCCAACAATAATAGCTTCTCCTCGATAGGAAGGATTATCTCTTTGTTCCACCGAGGCAAAAAAGGCATCAAGGTCCAAATGGATGATGGATAAATCATTTTTATCATTCATATTTATGTCCTCTGTTTTAATGTTTTATTTTAATAATCCGGCATTAAACTGGTTTTCGGTAAATAGAAACTTGCCAGTGGTATACTTTTTATATTTTCCTACCAATACGATAATTATCCGCTTGTCCTATGAGCTAATTTGCAATTACAATCTGTTTTTTTTTATCTTCCCGGTTATATACTTGCTGTTCGATACGAATTAATATTCATGATCCTTTGAGCGATTATTTTTGAATTATCTCTGTCTTTACTTAAGATTCCTTTTACCAGTAGAGGCGCCTCTTTATGAAATAGACTGGCATATTTTTGATAGGTATTCGGAAAGGCGATGACTTCAAAAAAGCCGGCCTCATCTTCCAGGAGTAAAAATGCCATAACCTGTTTTTGCCTGGTAAATTGTCGCCTTACCTGAATCAACATCCCTCTAATTAGAACCGTTTTTTTTGAAAAAGAATTTACTATCTGGTCAGAATTCATCATTGGTAAATGCGCTAATATTTTATCATACTTCTGTAAAGGATAGTTGCTTATATATAAGTTAAGAATTTCTTTTTCCAGGCTCATTTGAGCATGTTTGGAAAAATGGTAAATTGGAATAGAATCAGAAGAGATGAGTTCAGTATGATATGATTCTTTTTCTTCCGATATTTTATACTGTATTTTTTCTTTTTCTCTTTTATTAGCTTCTTTTAAAGTGAGAGGAAGTAAAGTTAATAATGCTGAACGCGGATAGGTGGTAAAATCAAAAGCACCGACTTTAATCAGGCTTTCTATTAAAGTCTGATTGATACTGAAGGAGCTTGTCTTGCAGCAAAAATCATACAATGAATGAAATCTTTTATATTTCTTCCGAGCAGATAATATGGATTCCAGGCATTTTATCCCTATACCTTTTACCTTGTTTAATCCTGTTCGAATATTTCCTTCTTCTATGGTAAAGCCGGCTTTGCTTTTATTGATATCTGGTGGGAATATTTTAATCTTGAAACGCCGTGCTTCTTGAATATAACGGTCGGAAGAATAATAACCCATGCCGTATGTCAGCATGGAAGCCAGGTAATATGCAGGGTAATGCATTTTAAGATAGCAAGTGATATAAGAGAGAATAGCATATGAAGTACTGTGTGCTTTATTAAAACCGTAATGTGCGAATTTGGATATCAGGTAAAAAATATTTTCGGCTTCCTTTCTTGTATTCCCTTGCTCGGTGGCCTTTTTAATAAAATTATCTTTTTGTTTTTCCATTTCTACCGGTGAGCGTGAACTGATGGCACGGCGGAATAGATCAGCTTCTCCCAAGCTAAGGCGGGCAATAGCAGAAACAACCTGCATAACTTGTTCCTGATATAAGATTACGCCGTAAGTCTTCTCCATGATTGGCTTTAATTTAGGGCAAAGATAGGTTATTTTCTCTTCCCCTCTTTTTCTTTTGAGATAATGTTCGGTCATTCCGCTGTCCAGGGGGCCAGGCCGATATAGAGATAAGGCAGCAATTAGGTCGTTCAGGTTGGAAGGGGACAGTCTTTTCAAAAGAGAAGACATTCCCGAACTTTCCAATTGAAAGACTGCCAGGGTCTTTCCTTGTCGAAGTGCAGAAAAGGTTGGCTGGTCGTCCGTAGGAATTTTATTCAGATGAAGTTCTATGTTGTTTTCTTTTAATATTTCCAGAGTCTTTTTGATAACGGTAAGGCTGCGGGAGCCTAAAATGTCCATTTTCAATAATCCTAAATCTTTAATCGATTGTTTTTCATATTGACTGACTATTTCTCCTTGATTGGTCGTTTCCAGGGGAACTATTTTTGAGAGAGGGCGGTCTGAAATGATTATCGAGGAAGCATGCACAGACAGGTGCCGTGGTTTTCCTTCTATGGATTGAGCAAAAGAAAAGAGAGATTTAAGAGGCTCTTCCCCACAGGGGAGTTTTTGTAATTCCGGTAAGTTTTTAAGGGATGCCGCAATAACCCCGGGCGAGGAGAAAATCGGCATCAGCCGGCATATTTTATTTATTTTCTGCGGGGAAAAATTCAATGCCCTTCCTGTATCACGGATGGCAGAGCGGGCAGCATAAGTAGAAACGGTGCTGACATGAGTGACCCGATTTTTTCCGAACCGTTTAAAAATATAAGAGATAACTTTATCTCTTCCCAATTGCCCAAAATCTATATCTATATCAGGGAGGTCTATTCTTTCCGGGTTAAGAAATCTTTCGAAAAAAAGCTCATATTTCAAAGGGTCAACTTCGGTTATATTGAGAAGATAAGAGACCAGGCTGCCGGCCGAAGAGCCTTTGCCGGGGCCTACCGGAATATTATTTTTTTTGGCAAAACGGACAATATCATGGACAATCAAAAAATATCCGGCGAATCCCATTTGATTGATAACCTTTAATTCGTATTCCAAGCGTTCTATTGCTTTCGAAGAAGGGCTGGAATAGTACTTTTTTAGACCTTTCAGGCAAAGTGTATCCAGATAATCCCGGGTAGAACAGGCAGGAGGCAGGGGATAATCAGGAAGATGAACTTCTCCCAAATCAAGTTCCAGGTTGCATTTTTTGGCAATTTCGATTGTATTTTTAAGAGCTTGTGGTATTTGTAAAAATAATTTCTCCATCTCTACAGGAGATTTGAAGTAGAATTCATTTGTTTTAGGACTTGCATAATGAAATCTTTTCTTTGTTCCCAGATTAGCAATTTTATTTAAAAGCTTTTGGCAAGGAGCTTCTTTTCTCTCTAAGTAGTGAACATTGTTCGTTGCTACCAGGGGAATAGCCAGTTTCCTTCCCATCTCAATTAATTTTGAATTGATTTCATTTTCTTTGTGGAGGCCGTGAAAAGATAATTCTAAATAAAAATTTTCTCTGCCGAATATCCGTTGATATTGCTTTGCTGCTTTTTCCGCTGATCGGACATTTTTCTTTAAAAGAAAGGAGGGTATTTCTCCCGATGTACAACCACTTAAAGCTATAATTCCTCTGGCATATCTTGCCAAAAATTTTTTTTCTATAGCAGGAATGCCTCCCGGATTGGATAAATGGGCATTCGTAATGATTTGGCAGAGATTGCTATATCCTTCCTTGTTTTTTACCAGGAGAATCAAGTGGTATATTTCTTGCGATTCTTGATATTCTTTTATCCTTATCTCGCAGCCGATAACCGGTTTTATTCCGGCATTTCTGGCTTTTTTATAAAATTGAATGGCTCCGTAGAGCCCGTCATGGTCGGTTAAAGCTACTGCTTTCATATTAAAGTTAATTGCTTTTTCAATCAAACTATCTATAGAACAAAATCCGTCTTGCATGCTGTATTGAGAATGTACGTGTAAGTGAACCATTTCCATTTTTACAATTCCTTTCCGGTTTAATAGTTAACTGATTGGTTAGTTATATGGTTGGCTGGTTTTATCATTCGCTATTAAGCGGATAAGATTCCCCCTGGTTTAATCTTTGAAAGTGCGGCATAAGCCCATCAATATCCAAACAATATTAATCATTATTGAATTTTTACCAGCGCATTGTTATCGGGTTGCCCATTTACCTATTAAGCTGTAAGTAGCGCCATGCTTAAGAGGTAGTCTGCTTTTCAAATTTAGAACCATATACTATTAACTTATGATTCATTATTAATTACTTCCCTTTATTTTCTATATGCTAAGTGCCTAGGTTAATTTTATATTGATAACATTGACCTATTATCGAGCCAGCTAACCAACAATGAAACAAATGTTTGTTTAAAAGATAAAAAAATAAATATTTTATCCTAGATTTCCTGTTTTTATTTCTTCTTTTAAAAGTTTGATTAGCATCAAGGCATTTTTTACTGCCTTTCCCTTGTAATGATTGTTCATAAAAATATATTGGTCTTCCGTTTTTTCAACAATGTTTTTTATTTTAGGTATCCATTCTTTCAATTCCTCTTTGGTGTAGAGATAATCATATCTCTGATAAGCTTTTTCGTGCTGCCACCAGTTAGCTTTATTCCGGCCATGGAACCTGATATACCCTAATCGGGAAGTCGTTTTTTCTATAGGGGGAATTAGTCCGCTGAGTTGGGGTTGGTCTACACAACAATATCCTATGTCATTATTTTTTAAGATTCGAAAAGTCTCATTATTAATCCAGTAAGAATTTCTAAATTCTACTACCACAGGTATGTCTTCCATCCTATCTTTGAAACGCAGAAGATAATCACGATTGGAAGGGGTATTATAAAAAGAATAGGGGAATTGAGCCAACACACAGGATAATTTATCTGTTTTCAGCAGAGGTTTTATTGATTCTTTAAAATTATTAAAAATTGTAGGAATTTCTTCACGATTATGCGTCATCTTTTGATTGGCCTTCACCACGAATTTAAAATCGGCAGGGACCTTTTGCTGTAAATAGTAAAAAGCTGCCGGATGAGGAATTTGATAATAGGTGGAGTTAATTTCAGTCACTTTAAATTTTTGTGCATAGATGCGGAGCATATCTTTTTTATCGGTATTTGCAGGATAAAAGGTTCCTACCCAATCTTCGTAGCTGAAACCGGATGTCCCTATGTACAACATGTGAATCTTACTCTCCTCCCTTGTATCTTCTTAAAATGCCGATAACTTTGCCCAGGATTATGGCTTCTTCAGTGACAATGGGTTTGTAAAGCGGGTTGGAAGGTTGCAGAGTTATTTTGCTATCTTTTTTATATAATCTTTTGACCGTAACCTCTTCCTGGTTAAGAAGGGCAATGACAATATCGCCACTGCTTGCATCCTGTTGTGGTTTGACCATCACATAATCTCCGTCAAGGATATGATCTCCAATCATACTATCTCCTTCAACTTTTACCATAAAGGTTTCATCACTCCCGGAGAGTTTTTCCGGTATAGGAATATATTCCGTAATATCCTTTAAGGCCAGTAAAGGGTTTCCGGCAGGTACGCTACCTACAACAGGAATGTTTTTGATTTGAGGAACAAGTCTGATAGCCCGTGATTTATCTCTTTCCCGCGTAATATAACCCCTTTTTTCCAGAATAGTAAGATATTTGTAAGAAGTGGCTGAAGAAGTCACTCCCACCAATTTACCAATTTCTCTTACCGTAGGGGGGTAGCCGGTCTCTTTTATTTTTTGTTGAATGACTTCAAGAGTCTTTTTTTGATTTGAGTTAAGGGAATCTTTTTTCAAAACAATGGGCCTCCTTAAAATATTTTAACCTTAATCATGTGCGATTGTTTGTTTGCTAATATTATATAAAAACAAATGTTCTTTGTCAAATTGATTTAA
>CBFCZX010000015.1:0-20286 GCA_965602765.1 uncultured Atribacterota bacterium
GATTCTTACGATATCCTTTAACCTTCAGAATTTAAAAGTAGATAATCTACTGAAAGTTGATTTCCAGCCAGGCATAGACATCATTTACTTCAATGCCCGCCCAAAAGAGGATATTTTTTAGTTTGCCCAAATTTTCTATGACTTCTTTGGTCGAATTGGCAGTATTGGCACTTGTTCCTCCCGGAGTTTGCTGCATGGTCTGTTGTGACATTTGCATGAATCTTCCAGCGATCTGAGCGATAGGAGCCATATCAATGTATAAAAGAGAGATGACATTCGGGTAAGATAGTATATAATTAATGGCTTCCGATTTTTCCAGTGATTCCCGATGTTCCTTATAAGTATCTATAATGTCATTGATTCCGGTTGAAACAACCAGCCTGTCCCCAATGACACCGTAGGCCACAGGAAACATGGGATTGGGTAAAGTTTTATAAGGAATGTTTCCATATTGTCCTTCCATCAGCTGGCCTCCCATCCTTAATGCAAAACTTTGAATAAGGGGGAAAACATGCTCTTCTAATTTTTCCATTGAATGGAATCCCGTTAATAATCCTACTTTTGGAAAAAATCCGGCCGAGTCAAAAATAGCTAGGCTGAATTCTTTTGAAGGAATCGCGGAAAGAATACCTTCAATATCAATGCCTGTTTTAGTTCGAAGCTGTCCAATATTATCTTCCAGAGTGGCTTGTTGACTCTTATCGATCAATTCTTCTTTCATCTCTGTCCAGGTAAAAGGTGATAAGCCGGCTAAATAGAAAAAGGTATTGCTGGGAAACATTTGAAGTGATTGCAGTTGGGTAATGTCAATTTTTCTGTATAAATCCAGCATTTCATCTGATGTCTGGGGAGCAATCATATAGGCGACAAAACTTTCCTCACGGTAACCGCCGGCGATGCCTACAGTTGCCATATTCTCCAGAGAATCACGGGTACTTTCAAGGTTGGCCAATAATTCATCTTCTTCAACTATCATTATAAGTTCATCTAATACCTGGTATACTTCCTGGCTGAATAAGCAGGCAAAAAAAGTAGAAAATTCTATTTTTTCTGTCGTATTAGCTTTGATTTCATGATACTCAGTGTTGTTTTGCAGTGATTCCTGTTCACCCAGGTATACATCAATAGCTTTTCTGATTGCCGAAATATTTCCTCCTAAAACCAGTGTTTTTTCTAAAAATGTATAATAGATAGAATCAAAGGGGTCTGAATTGGCGTCTTCGGGTAGGATTATCCTGACGATTTTGATATCTTTAAAATCGGAGACTTCTTCTTCTAGTTCATTTTTTGCCATAACTGCCCCAACAAATTTTAGAAAGGCATGTTCGTCGGAAGGGGATAATGCCATGAGCAATTCCGGAATACCACCGATTGAAACACCGACACATGCTAGCACTGTTCCTTGATTAAAAATATTTTCAATAAATTGCGGGTCTAAAACATCAAAACCCAATTCTCTTTTCGCTTCTTCCCTGGCATCCTGATATTCCTTTAAATCGACAGCATCGGTGCCCGGTGCAAAAGAGGGCAGGTTCATTTCGGAAAAATATTGTATAACCTCAGCATCTGCCAATTCCAATACGGCTAAGGAATTTTTCGGAATAACGTCTAATAAGGGATTACCGTAGGTAGCACTGGACAAAAATATTAACAATAAACATACAATCGTCACCAAACCAGATATTTTAAGATTTTTTTTCATAATAATTTCTCCTTTTTAATTATTTTTTTGTTTAGTCTTATCTTTTTAGGTTGAAATGATTTTAAATGTATTAGTGTACTATATGTATAATACACCTAATATTTTTTTTGTCAAGAACTTACATGGAAAAAATACTATATTATTTTTCAATATATTCTACATACCGAAAATAAAATACTTAAATAGATAAGAGACGGGTGTTAAAAATTCTCTCTTTTTATACCAAGTTTCCTTTTATTATCATTCATCATTGTATTTATGAATTATGCTTATGCATTGGCGAAAACATAGAATTGTATTTATTATCATAACAAACGATAAATTATTTTATTGATAGCATAATTGTAAAAATCAGTCTCTATTTTTGAAATATTTATTCGCAAAATAAAAACCGATTTTTATCAATAGCTATGTATATAAAATTATAAATAATGAAGAATTAACTCTGTAAAAATACTTTGTAGGCTTTATATGCCATAAAAAGATCTACCTTGCTGATCAATTCGAAAGGTGCGTGCATGTTTAATACAGCAACACCGCAATCAATGACATCAGCACCTTTGTTGGCTAGGATATAGGCAATCGTCCCGCCTCCACCGGCGTCAACTTTTCCCAGTTCACTGGCTTGCCAGACGATTTTATTTGCTGTAAATAAATTTTTAATTTCTCCGACAAATTCTGCATTCGCATCATTAGCTCCAGATTTCCCGCGACTTCCTGTAAATTTTGTTAAAATAATACCTTTACCAACGTAAGAAGAATTCCGTTTGTCGAATACTTCCGGAAAGCTTGGGTCGAAACCGGCATTCACATCGGCAGATAAAACTCTGCTTCTAGTAAAAGCTCTTCTTAGGTAGAGTTCGTTATATTTCTGTTTTTCCAGGGCTATCAATTCAGCAACTGTATTATCAAAAAACGCGGAACACATTCCTGTATTGCCAACGCTTCCGATTTCTTCTTTGTCAGTAAATAAAGCAACTGCCATTTTTTTGGGATGCTTGATTTCAAAAATAGCTTTCAAGCTTGGGAATGCGCTCACTCTATCATCATGTCCGTAAGCCAGAATAAGGCTACGGTCCAAGCCGGCATCTTTGGCTTTTCCGGCTGGGACTATTTCTATTTCTGCTGAGATAAATTCGTCTTCTTCAATTTGATATTTTTCTTTTAGAATATTTAAAATATTTAATTTAATATGTTCTTTAACTTTTTCATCTTTTAACGGTATATTTCCAATGATGACATTTAGCTGTTCACCGGTAATTGCTTCGGATATTTTTTTTGCCGCCTGTTCCTTGCCCAGATGAGGTAAAATATCGCTAACTACAAAAACGGGATCATCGTCATCATCTCCAATAGCAATCGAGGATTTGCTACCGTCTTTTTTGACAATGAGACCATGCATGGAAAGAGGAATGGTAGCCCATTGGTATTTTTTGATACCGCCATAATAATGAGTTTTCAGTAAAGCCAATTCAGCATCTTCGTATAGAGGGGAACCCTTTAAATCTAATCGGGGAGAATCGATATGGCTTCCGATAATATTCATTCCTTTTTCAATGGGTTCTTTTCCAATGATGAAGAGGGCAGCCGTTTTTTCTTTATAAGTGGCATAAATTTTCATACCCTCTTTTAAGGGTGTTTTGTTTACGATTAAATCTTGAATATTTTCAAATCCGTTCTTTTTTGCCATGGTAATTATCTCTGAAACACATTCTCTTTCGGTTTTTCCGGCATCCAGGAATTTTTTATATTCTGCCGCCAAATTAAATGTAGATTCTCGATCTTTATCAGAAAGGTCAACCCAGGCATTTTTAAATTCGTGGAATAGTTTTTCCATATTTGTCTTTTTTATGGAAGATTCTTTATTCACTATCATTACCTCCTGAAAAATATTGGATTTTTATTATATCATGAAAGATTTTAATTTACTAATTCTCTAATTTATTGATGTATTAATGCATTAATTTACTGATTGATTCACAAGTTTCCTAGTTTTTACAGATTATTTAAATTGATTAGCAAATTGATTTTTAATTTTTGCATTCAATATTTTCACAGCGGACAAATCAGTCCTCAATTATATCTCGCATCTTTTCACATTGCTATTCACCAATTCGTTTGACAAAATAAAATCGATGCTATATAATATTTCGCATACAAAATATTATAATACAAAATATAAACCAATCGAAAGGGGATCCATGCATGTCGAAATTAGAAAACATCTCCCATATTATTCGTTTAAACAGAAATTTCAACCGTTCCCTTAAACATGAATTTC
The DNA here is from genome assembly GCA_965602765.1 of uncultured Atribacterota bacterium. GTDB lineage: Bacteria > Atribacterota > Phoenicimicrobiia > Phoenicimicrobiales > Phoenicimicrobiaceae > JAYEGH01. Next base: position 3,984 of record CBFCZX010000015.1, read on the forward strand.
ATGACTTGATGCAGGATTCAGGTTTTACATTTCCTCAACTTTCCATTATATCAATACTTGCGAAACATGATAAACAAAAAGTAAGCGATATTAGTGAGAAAATGGGATTATCCGATAGCACCGTTTCAGGCATTTTAGACCGTCTTGAACAGAAGGGTATTGTAGAACGTAAACGCAACAAAGATGATAGAAGAGTGGTGAAAATTTATTTGAGCAAGGGGAGTCAAAAAATATGTCAAGAGTTTCATCGGAAAAGGGAAGAATACTTTGTTCATTTGCTTAAAAAACTTTCAGAGCAGGAGATGGATGACATTATCAAGGGTTTAGAGATTTTAAATCGTGTTGTTTGTGATAAGAAAAATATTGAATGATTTTAAATACTTAACATGAATAAAATAATGAAGAAATCACAATAGGAGAAAATTTATGAAAGAAATGAGTACCAGGCTGGGAAAAGAAAAGATTAGCAAACTTTTGGTCAGCCTGTCTGTTCCTGCGACCATGGGAATGATTGTAGGTGCGCTATATAATCTTGTAGATACTATATTTGTGGGAAGAGGAGTTGGGGCAGTAGCCATTGGAGCTTTAACGGTCTCTTTCCCTATTCAAATGATTATCATGGCTTTTGCCATTATGATAGGGATGGGTTCTGCTTCCGCTATTTCAAGAAGCCTGGGAGCCAAGAATATTGAAAGAGCAGATAATGTAACCGGTAATTCGTTTATTTCTATCGTGTTTTTTAGTTCGGTTATTGCAATATTAGGCTTAACTTTTACCGAACCCCTGCTCAAATTAGTTGGAGCAACCGATACAATATTGCCTTATGCCAGGGAATATATCACCATTATATTTTATGGAAGTGTTTTCCGTTCTTTTGCCATGTCAACCAATAATTTAATCAGAGCTGAGGGAAATGCCAAGGTGGCAATGATTTCTATGATGATTGGTGCTGGGTCAAATATTATTTTAGATCCGATATTTATCTTTGTATTTAAATTAGGAGTAAAGGGCGCTGCATTGGCAACCATCATAGCTCAGTTTTTTGCTTTTCTTTACATTATCAGATATTTATACAGCGGTAAAAGTTCATTAAACGTTAAATTTCACCATCTAAAACCAAGAATAAACATTATTAAGGAAATTATTACCGTAGGTATGGCTTCATTTTTCAGACATATTGCTGGCGGGATAGCAGGCATTATTATCAATACTTCTTTAAGTTTTTTAGGAGGAGATGTTGCTTTAATCGTTGTCGGTATCCTGCAAAGAGTAACCATGTTTATATTTATGCCTCTCTTTGGTGTTGTTCAAGGCATGCAACCGATTGTCGGATTTAATTATGGTGCCAAAAAATATGAGCGGGTAAAAGAAACTATAAAATTAACTATTTTAGTGACAACAATCATGGCAACACTTGGATGGTGTTTTATCGAACTTTTCCCTTCGCTTGTTTTTAACATATTTACATCGGAAAGGGAAGTCATCGAAAAAGGTATCCCTGTTATAAGGATTGTTATTTCAATGATTCCATTAATCGGTATTCAAGTTGTTGCCGCTGCTCTTTTTCAATCATTGGGAAAAGCAGTTCCATCTTTAATATTATCCCTACTTAGACAAGTATTGCTTTTTACACCTCTGGTTATTATATTACCAAGAGTGTTTGAATTAGGTATCATGGGAATTTGGATTTCCTATCCGATTGCTGATGTTTTAGCAGTTATCCTTACAGTCTTCTATATGAGGAACGAATTAAAAAAGATTAATTTATGGTTTAATCCCGGTAGTTTCAGTGAAGGAGTCGCTGATTCAGCTTAACAGATGAATAAATCGGATTTTTATTTTAATTATCCGGAATGGTTGACCGGCAAAGATTAAAAATAAGGGATTTATCATGTTTTTACCTACTACCAAAACTGAAATGAAAAAATTAAATTGGGATAATCTTGATGTTGTCCTGGTGACCGGGGACACCTATATAGATAGTTCCTATATTGGTTCAGCAGTGATTGGCCGGGTTTTAGTTGATGCCGGATATAAAGTAGGCATCATTGCCCAACCTGCTATCAACAGTGAAATCGATATTACCAGATTGGGTGAACCAAAACTTTTCTGGGGTGTCACTGCCGGTTCGCTTGATTCCATGATTGCCAACTATACAGCCTTAAAAAAAAGAAGAAAACAAGATGATTTTACACCCGGTGGAAAAAATACCAGGCGACCTGATCGTGCAACTATTATCTATTGTAACCTCATTAAAAAATATTTTAAGAAAACCGTGCCTATTGTATTGGGAGGCATTGAAGCAAGCCTGCGCCGTATCGCCCATTATGATTACTGGGATAATAAAATCAGACGGTCGATACTAACGGATGCAAAAGCGGATATTCTAATTTATGGTATGGGAGAAAAATCAGTTCTGGTGTTGGCTGATAAAATAAGGAAAAACGTAGATTTTAAACAGATCAATGGAATATGCTATCTTTCACCTCAACCCCGGAAAGATTATCTGCTTTTACCTTCTTATAAAGAAGTGAAGCAAGATAAAGAGAAATTTATCTCTATGTTTCACACTTTTTACCAAAATAATGATGCTCTTACCGCGAAAGGATTATCACAACAACAGGATACCCGCTATTTAATTCAAAATCCTCCGATTCATCCACTTAAACAAAAGGAATTAGATAAAATTTATGATCTTCCTTATACAAATGAAGTACATCCATATTACCAAAAAGATGGAAAAGTAAAAGCAATGGATACCATTAAATTTTCCATAACAACTCATCGCGGGTGCTATGGAGAGTGTAATTTTTGCTCTATTGCCATACATCAGGGAAGGACAATTCAGAGTAGAAGTGAAAAATCTATCCTAAGGGAAGCCAGGTCACTTGCTCAGAGAAAGGATTTTAAAGGATATATTTTTGATGTGGGTGGTCCCACGGCAAACATGTATGGTATAGAATGCCAAAAAAAAATAAAAACCGGAAGCTGTGTCGATAAACGCTGTTTATTTCCGGTGAGTTGCTCGCAATTAAAAATTGAACATCAAAAACAAATAGAATTATTAAGGAAAATCAGGCAGGTAAAAGGAGTGAAAAAAGTATTTATTGCTTCCGGAATTCGCTATGATATGGTAATAGATGACCTGAGATATGGTATGAAATATCTGAGGGAATTGATTCAGTATTACATTTCAGGACAACTCAAAATTGCCCCGGAACATACCGAAAAAATAGTATTACAAAAAATGGGCAAGCCTGAAAAAGCTTACCTAAAATTATTTAAGGATAAGTATTATCAATTCAATAAACTGCAGAACAAAAAACAATACTTAACCTACTATTTTATTGCAGCACATCCAGGTTGCCGGGAAGAAGATATGGTGAAGGTCAAGAAATATGTTTCCAGTGAATTAAAACTCAATCCCGAGCAGGTACAAATATTTACGCCTTTGCCTTCAACATATTCCACCTTGATGTATTATACCGAAAAAGACCCATTTACCGGAAAATCAATCTTTGTTGAGAAGGATTTAATAAAAAAGAACAAACAGAAGAATATTCTAATGAAATATAAATAATTATCTCCATTGAGTCTATGTGTCAATTTATCTACATAACAAAAAAACTGGAGTTGCAAATTTACAAAAATGTACAATTAACTATTTTCCTGCATAAAATTTTTTTCTAAACCTTTTTTATATTTTCCCAGGTCAGAATGTAGGCATGAAGGGAAGTTAATTGCACTTCGAACGGGGTGGTCTGGAAGAAGTGCGATTGGATCTATAGATACACTTGTTTTTTCTGTAGACTCCCAATAACATCAAAGGAAAGGTTTTAATAGTCTGGATATTTCCTATATTTAACCATTTCCTAAAATAGAGTTTTTATCTGCCCCGGGTATTAACAATTACCACGCCCGTTAAAGTAAAAATCCCTCCGATTAATGAAAGCAAGGTAGGAATTTCCCCTAACCATAATAAGGCAATTAAGATGGCCAGGAGTGGAGACAGATAAAGATAACTAGCCGCTAAAGATGCGGGAATTCGGGAAAGAACGTAAGACCAGGTAATATAAGCCAGAGCAGCCGGAAAAATACCCAGGTATACTATCATCAATGTTGTTCCAAGCGGTGCAGATTGAATGGTTTGAAAAAGACCACCAGAAAGAAGTAATAGAAAAAAAGTTCCGGTCCAGATTATATAGGTTACATACTTTACCGGAGAATATTTTTTTAAATAAGGTTTCTGTAATACAAAATAAACGCTTGCACTAATAGCAGAAACCAAGATAAAGAAAGAGGCTGGTTCAAATCCAATTCCTTTTCCCTCGCCCAATGTAACTAAAGAAACTCCAAAGAAACTAGTAAGTATGCCTGCCCAACCCCAAATTTTAATCTTCTCGCGAAGAATAAACATTGCAAGTATAACCGTGAAAATGGGACCAGCGGCGATTAAAAGACTTGCAGATCCGGCAGTCACTTTTATTTCTCCATAAGCCAGTGCAATATGGTAGACTGTAATTCCCAAGAATCCATGTAAAAACATAGCCGGAATATCTTTTTTTTCCGGTAGTGGCATTCGGGTTATCAGGGCATAAATCAATAAAACCAGTGATGCAAATATAAAACGTAAGACAACAAGATGATTCGGATTGTATGACCGTAATCCAAGTCGAATACCTGCAAAAGCAGAAGCCCAAAAAATTAATGTAATGGTAATTGCTATTATAATACGAAAATCAAGAGATATTCTTTTATTATCATCAATCATAGAAAGTGTCCTTTTTAAGAAATACCGAATATTTACATTCATATAAAATAACACAATCCAGACAAAAGTTCAAAATAAATTAAACATTATATACTATCTAATATTTAGCATTTGGACCAGAGAAGGTTTGTGTCGGAAATGCACGGAAGATAGTTCTTAGTGGGAAGTGCCGGAAGAAATAGTTGTAAGTTGCAGGGCTAAACACAAAACTAGTTTAATATTATAAATTCTTAATTAGTGAATTAATAAATAAGAAAATCAGTGAATTAGAAAATTAATATTTATTTAAAAAATAAAATAAATATTAAAAAAAAGAGGAAAATAAAAAATTTTATGGTATTATAAAAATATAAAATATGATAAAAGATCATCTCTATTTTTTATCATAATAAAAAATTTAGGAGGATTCTGAAAATGAAAAAGAACTGCAGACTACTCTCATTTTTGCTGATTTTAATCCTGATATTTAGCTTGCTTCTCTCAATATCCTATGCCGCTGAGCAGACTTTAAATGCCTATTCCATATGGCCGGAAAATTGGGCGCGCCCAATGTTCGAGGAATTTGAAAAAGCTACGGGAATTCATGTCAACTTTATCCGTTTTTCTTCCGGTGAAGCGTTGACACGTGTCATTGCTGAAAAAAATAATCCTAAAGTAGATGTGCTTTTTGGCGGTCCGGTTGCGACTCATATTGCCGGTATTGCGGAAGGTGTCTTTGAGCCCTATAAACCTCCTGTCTTTGATGTATTAGCAGACCGGTTTAAAGATCCCGATGGGTACTGGATTGGCATCTCAGATGATCCCCTGGTATTTATGTCAAACGAGGATTTTTTGAAAGAAAATAATCTCGAGCCCCCTGCTTCTTGGTATGATTTGCTCGATCCTGCGTATGAAGGTATGATGCAAATGGCAGATGCACGTACTTCCGGAACTGCCGTAACGCGTATTTTTTCCATCCTTGAAGTCTTTGACAGAGATGAAGAAAAGGCTTTTGATTACTTGAAAAAATTGAGTAAAAGCATACAGGTCTATACCAAGAGCGGTGGCGGAGGAACTATTCCGGTTGGTTTAGGTGAAGCAGGTGCCGGAATTTTCTTTATAGTCGATGCCTTAAAGACTCAACAGGAGGGCTACAAAGTTGTTGTATCTTTCCCGAAGGAAGGAATCGGTACATCGGTTGAAGCTATAGCATTGATCAAGGGAGCAAAAAATCCGGAATTAGGAAAGAAATTAATCGATTGGGCGGCAAGTCCGGATATGCAAAATCTATTGTCTAAATATAAAATCAACTTTGTTCCGGCGCATCCGGATGTTGATGTTGAACCCAGCTTGGCAAAAGTATTGGAAGGTGCTGCCAATGTGTTCCCCATCGACAGCAAGTTTGCCGGCGAAAACAGAAAAAGAATTGTTGAGAAATGGATTGAGGAAGTCTTACCTCAATAAATTAGCAAAGAACATTTATATCTATTAACAGAAAGAGGAAAAATGCCCGCTTTTTACAATAAATTAAAACAAGGATTTCATAATTTAACGAAAGACCCGGCCGTTTTTGCAAGTGTTATCATTATCTGGATTTTTTTGATTATTTTTATTCTTTTTCCTTTGGCAAAAATATTTGTTTTGACCTTTGAAAAAAGCGGGCATTTTACTTTTTCCAACATTGCAGAAATATTATCAAAAAGAAATCATCTTAAAGCCTTTTGGAATAGTCTTTTATTAGCTACTCTTGTTGGTATTTCCGGCACTACTCTGGGCTTTTTCTTTGCTTTTACCTCGGTTCGAGCCAATCTATCCAAGGGATGGAGTAAATTTTTAGATGCCGCCATTATCCTTCCGCTTATTTCACCGCCATTTACGACAGCCATTGCCATTATTTTTTCATTTGGGCGTAGAGGCATTATCACCTACAATCTTTTAGGTTTTACCCGGATTAATATCTATGGCATGCATAGCGTTCTCTTTGCGGAAACGATTACCTTTTTCCCAATCGCCTATCTAACCTTGAAAGCGATTCTGGCAGGAATTGATCCGACGGTGGAAGACATGGCCTTCAGCTTGGGTAGTTCACGGGGAAGGGTTTTTAATACAGTGACTCTGCCTTTAACAGTTCCGGGTTTAGCTAATTCTTTTTTATTGTTGTTTGCAGCCTCTCTGGCTGATTTTGCCACACCTTTAATTTTAGCAGGAAATAAATTTCCGGTGCTTCCTACCGAGGCTTTTTTACAGATAACCGGCTTATTTGATTTTCGTGGAGGAGCGGTTCTTTCCTTTATTCTTCTTGTTCCGGCTTTTACTGTTTTTGTTCTGCAGAGGTATTGGGTGGCTCAAAAATATTATGTAACGATTACCGGGAAATCAGGTGCGCAGACTGAAATTAAAAGTGTTGCCCCCTGGGCAAGAAAAATATTTCTTGGCATATGTTTGTCTATATGCCTGTTGATTCTTTATCTTTATCTCCTTCTTTTCTACGCTTCTATTGTTAAAGCCTTTGGAGCCAATTATGAAATCACCTTTAAACATTATGTTGTCGTATTTACTGAAGGATTAAAAGCGATTAAAGATACCTTGATTATTGCGCTCACCGGTATGTTATTCGGTGGTTTTTACGGTGTTATTATCGGATATTTGATTTCCAAGAAAGATTTTATTTCCCGCTCTTTCATGGAAATGGTTTCTTTGCTAAATTATTCATTACCGGGGACCATTGTAGGCATTGCTTATCTTTTGGCATTTAATAATCCACCCATTGCCATTACCGGTACTGCATTGGTCATTATCGCCTGTTATGTTTTTCGCTATGGTGCAACCAGTATTCGAACCACGATAGCTATTCTACAACAGATCGATCCCAGTATCGAGGAAGCTTCAGCCAGCCTTGGTGCAGAATCCATTATTACCTTTAGGCGTATAACCATTCCGCTGGTACTTCCTGCTCTTTTTAATGGTTTGGGGGTTGTATTTATCCGTTCCATGACTGCAATCAGCGCAACTATATTTCTGATATCTATCAACTGGACGCTGATTACCGTGCGTATCCTGGAGAAAATGACCGAATTGGAAATAGGGGTTGCAGCGGCGTTTTCAGTTTTGGTAGTAGTTATTGTATTTATAGTTATTACGTTTATTAATTTGTTTCTCAGAATCTTCCGACAGGAAGGTGCAGCTGATTTATCTAGCATGTTAGGAGGGTAATCATGCAAAAAATCGGAATCAATTTAAAAAATATTTCAAAAAGCTTTACCCATAAAGTGAAAGGAAAAGTAGAAGCAGTAAAGAATGTGGATTTACAGATTCAGCCTGGGGAACTTTTAACGCTTCTAGGGCCTTCCGGGTGTGGAAAAACAACTACACTCCGTATGATTGCCGGTTTCGAACAACCTGATAAAGGGTCAATTTATTTAGGGGAGGAAAACGTCACTGAAATAATGGCCAATCAGCGTAAAATTGGGTTTGTCTTTCAAAATTACGCGCTTTTCCCTCATCTTTCCATTTATGGAAACGTTGCTTATGGGTTAAAAGTGAAGGGAGTACCTAAAGCAGAAGAAAGGAAAGCAGTAAAAGAAGTTTTGGAATTGGTCGGTTTAACCGGATATGAATCTCAATTTCCCAATCAAATCTCAGGAGGAGAACAGCAAAGGGTAGCCCTTGCCCGGGCTATTGTGATTAAACCAAAGGTTCTTCTTTTGGATGAACCATTGTCTAATTTAGATGCCAAATTACGTGTGTATACCAGGGGCGAAATAAGAAGATTACAGAAAACACTGGATATGACTTCCGTATATGTTACCCATGACCAGGAAGAAGCTATGGCGATTTCAGACAGAATAGCCCTGATGAATAAAGGAAAGATTATTCAAATTGGAACAGCGGAAGAGCTATATTTTAAACCGAATTGCGAGTTTGTTTCAAAATTTATCGGAAAAATTAATAGCCTTCCGGCAGAAGTGGTAGCAATAGGAGATGGTTTTGTTTCCCTGAAGGTATTTAATCACAACTATAAAGTTAAAAAATCATCCGTCGATGTTCAAGAAAAGGAAAAACTAAATATATTTATAAGGCCTGAATTTATAGAATTATTCGGGGAGGCACAGGAACAGCAAATAGAAGGGACAATTATTGAAAGGACTTTCCTGGGAGAAAAAGTAGAATTTGTTTTAGATGTTTACGGAAACAATGTAAATGTCACATCTTATGATCCGGTTAAATGCCAGACATTTGCTCTCAATCAAAAATTAGGCATTACATTGCTGGAAAAATATATTAGAATTTTTGAAAAAGAAGGTGAAAAAGAATGCGTAAAAAAATCTTAACATTACTTTTTGTCGGTTTATTTCTGGGAATGCTATGTCTTGGCGTTCTAGCCAGTCAACAGGAAAAGATTTCAGCCTATCACGGTGCGGATTCTGTTTTTAAAGCAGAGGGGATTACAGTAATATGGGGAGTTATTAGAGGCAGTGATGAAAGCAACACCATGGTTTATATAAAGATCATTGCGACTGAAGAGGCACGCGAGCATTTTAAATATTATAGTGTAAAGGCAACAGATGCCTTTTCTGATGCTATAGAATGGCTGGTTAAAGGCAAAAATCTGCAAGCAGTAAATATGGTAGAACAAACAAGAGAATTGTTTCAAACTTTAACAGAAAGAACTATTTTGTTATATGCGGATATTGACCCGGAAAACATAGAAAACGGAAAAGAAGATTTTTCTGTTTATTATTTGAGTCTCCCTGATACTACCCCGGAATTTGAAACCCGGGAAAAACTGGAAAAATATTTCATTGATGCCCAGGCACGGGTTGAAAATATCGAAACCACCATTAAAACCAAATAGGGAAGTTGTGAAGAAGCTCAACTTTTTATAAGTGAAGTTGCGATAAGAAAATTATTTTCCAATAAAGTAAAAATTATAAAATAAAAAGAGGATTTTAATTGAATATTATTGAATATAAATATAACTTGTTTTTGTTCGAAGAATAGCAGAAATATCTGTCAGTTAAAATTATTGTCTTCAAAAAAAATATTAAGGAGGAATCCAAAAATGAAAAGACAATTAAAAGTATTACAAATTTTACTGATTTTAGCATTTGTTTTGACATTGTTTTTCTCGCCTGTTTTTGCCGCAGAAACGACTACCATTACTATTTTAGAGAGCGCAGATTTACATGGACGTATTTACCCTCATGATTATGCTACCGATACAGTTGACGCAGATACAGGATTAGCAAAAATAGCAACTTTGGTAAAACAAGAAAGGGCAATGGACCCTGATGCGCTTTTAATCGATTGTGGTGATACAGTCCAGGATAACAGTGCGGAATTATTCAATGATTTACCCATTCACCCCATGATTGAAGGATTAAATATGCTCGATTATGATGCATGGGTAATCGGAAACCATGAATTTAATTTTGAAAAATCATTTTTAGAAAAAAATATTGCTACTTTTAAAAACACCGTTCTTTCAGCAAATATGATTGGACCTGACGGTGATTATTATGTTGAGCCCTATAAAATATTTGATGTCAAGGGTGTTAAAGTGGCGATTATCGGTCTAACACCTCCAGCTATTGACCGCTGGGAAGCCAGTGCTCCGGAACATTTTGAAGGTTTGACTTTTCCCGGAACTCTGGAAACAGCAAAAAAAATAATCAGCGAATTGGAAGGGAAATATGATGTATTAATCGGTGGCTTCCATCTTGGACCTGAAGGAGAGTACACCTACGAAGGTTCAATAGATATTGCCGAAGCCTGTCCGGAATTCTCGATTATCTTTGCAGGACATGCTCATTCAAAATATAACGAAGTAGTTAATGGTGTGCACATCATCGAACCGGGACCATGGGGTTGGGCTCTGGCCAAGGCAGTGATTACCCTGGAAAAAGCGGACGATAAATGGACAGTTACAGATGTGATGACAGAAAACATTGAAACTGCATCGGTAGATCCCGATCCGGAATTTATAGAGAAATTTAAGTTTGTACATGACGAATCAGTTGCCGATGCCAACATCGTTGTCGGTGACATTACCGCTGATTTTATTGCCTCTCCGGATTATATCACAGGAGAAAGCAACATAACCACCATGCCCACATCGCAGTTGATGGATACTTCAGTGATAGATTTGATTAATGAGGTGCAGATGTTCTACACAGAATCAGATGTTTCATCAGCGGCACTCTTTAATTTCGGCTCTAACTTACTAAAAGGACCCTTTAAAAAGAAAGACGTTGCTTTTATCTATAAATATCCCAATACCTTGGTTGGGACCAAGATAACCGGTGCTAATCTGAAAAAATATATGGAATGGTCAGCAAGTTATTACAACAGCTATAAAGACGGGGATGTTACCATCAGTTTTAATCCTGATATTCGCGGTTATAACTATGATATGTTCTCCGGGATGACTTATGAAATCAATCTTTCAAAACCGGCCGGAGAGCGGGTAGAAAATATATTAGTATGGGGCTTACCTCTTATTGATGAACATATTTATCGTTTATCACTCAATAATTATCGTTTTGGAACTTTGTTGGGATTGGGATTAGTTACCATGGATGACAGATATTATGATTCTTACGAGACCATTCAGGATGCCGGCAGAATTAGAGCAATGATCATTAAATATGTTCAGGATGAAAAAGGTGGCAATCTGGCCCCCACAGTAGACAATAACTGGAAAATAACCGGCGTTGATCTCGATTCTCCATTAAAAGAAGCTGTTTTCGACATGGTTAGAAGCGGAGAATTGATGATTCCGACTTCCGAAGATGGAAGAACATTGAATGTAAAAGCTTTGAATGTCTATGAACTTATCGATGAAGGTATCTTGAAAGTTTCCACATATACTGTAGAAGCAGGAGATAATCTTTGGGCAATTGCCAAAAAATATGGCATGACCTGGGAGGAATTGAATAAATATAATGATCTGGATAATCCAAGAATGATCCGTCCGGGTCAGGAAATCGTACTCCCTATGCCCTAATTTTTTGAGACTTTAAAGAATGTTCTTTAAAATCTGTCATGCAACATGAATGAAAATAAAGCCCTTTGGTATTTTAACCAAAGGGCTTTATAATTTTTTACTGATCGGTAAAACTGACCTACCAAAATCTCCTATAAATAATGATTCTTTTATATTTTAGCTAAATCTTTTTATAAAAGAAGGATTTTAGAAATATTTAGCGAATAGAAAAAGAAAAGTTATTAGTTATTTCTATTTTATTCTTACAAATGCAAAAAGACCAATAAAAATAATAATTTTACTGGAAGTGATAGCTATTGAAGAATTCAAATTCTATTGTATGGTGGGAACTAGCTTCTCACGATGCAGAAAAAACTGCTGATTTTTTAAAAAAGGTTTTTAACTGGCAGATTGTCTATGATGAAAATACCGGCTGTTTTGATTTTCCTATTTCCACAGGGGAAAGCAAACTTACAGGTGGAGGGGTTTTTACCCTAAAAAAGGCAAAACTACCTTTTCTCACAATTTATATTCAAGTGGAGGATATTGACCGTAAAGCTCAATTAATAGAACAATCAGGAGGATATATTTTAGAGGCGCCTTTTACAATTTCTAGGGGTGTCCGTATCTGCTTATTCAACGAACCTTCTGGGGTCACTCTGGCGATGATTGAGAAGACACTATAATATCTCAGTTATCTTAGATGTTTTTTATCAGCGGAATGATAATTCCCTGGCTTTATTTAAATTCAAAATAAGAAGGAGACAGGTAAGTGAAAGACAAGAACGACAAATTCCAGCGGTATTTTTCAGTAAACTGGGAGGAATTTCATCGCGATAGCCGGGTTTTAGCTTGGAGATTGTTAGAGACTAAAAAGAAATGGAAAAGAATTATTGCGGTTGCCCGTGGAGGATTGATTCCGGCAGCCATCATTGCCCGTGAACTAAATATTCACTACATTGATACCGTTTGTATATCCAGCTATACTTTAAAACATAAAGGAGAGATTTCTATTTTAAAACGAGTTACCAAGATGAAGGATAACGGAAAAGAATATTTGATCATCGATGATTTGGTCGATACCGGTGCAACTGGAAAGGCAGTTCGTGATATGATTCCGGGTGCTTATTTTGCAACCGTATATGCAAAACCGGACGGCAAGCCGATGGTCGACACTTATGTTACGGAAGTGAGCCAGGACACCTGGGTTCTTTTCCCTTGGGATACAGAAACAACTTCGAATTTTGTGACGCCTATCATTGAACGCGACAAAAATGAAAAAATGAAAGACTAAAGAGTCACTAATTTGATAAAAATAAATATTCATATTTTTGTTGTTCTTTAAGGAGGTAAATAAAATGGAAAAAACTGCTTACATCATATTACTCATACTTGTAGCTATCTGGATTATTGTCTGGATTATCGGGATGTTCCAAAACGTTTGGATAGGAATTGCAGGACTTGTTGCTTTAGTGGGTTTCGGCCTTTTATTTATTAAAGCTTTAATTGATAGGATGAAAAGCAGTAAAAATGATAAATATTCGAAAGATGTTAAAGAATAAGGAGGCAGAAGAATGTTATTAACGACTCAAGATAATTTCTCGGAATATGACATTATTGAAACTTTGGGAGTGGTAAAAGGCAATACTGTTCGTGCCCGTCATGCCGGGAAAGATATTTTGGCTGCTTTTCGTAATGTTGTCGGAGGAGAGATTGAAGAATACACCAAATTATTAGCAGAATCCCGTGAGCAATCAATTGACCGAATGATGGAAGCGGCAAAAAATGTAGGAGCAGACGGTATCGTGTGTATTCGTTTTACCACTTCTTCCATCATGCAATCTGCCGCGGAAATGTTCGTTTTTGGTACCGCTGTTAAATTAAAGAAAAAGAAATTATCAAAAGAAAATTAAACCGTCATCATATAATCTGAAGGTGAAAAAAATGAAAACAAAAAAGATAAGAATAATACCTATTCTGTTTTTTTATATCTTCATCGTTATCCAATTATTCTTTATTCCATTAACGGTATATGCAGAACGAAGTTTCAAAATCACTGATTACAGTGCTCAGGTAGAAATATTGCAAAACGGAGATATCGAGGTAAGGGAATTTTTCAGTTATAGTTTTGACGGTAATTTTAACGGAATCATCCGTAGCATCGGACTAAAAGGCTCAGAGGGCCTTGCCTCTTTTAAAGCATCCGAATATTATCCCATAGAAAAAGAATTGGAAGTGTCTCAAAGCGAAGAAAACAACGTTCTTACTTTTCGAATTTATGATAAGTCCAGCAATGAAGATAAAGTTTTTTTATTGGAATACCGGTTAAAAAATGTTGCGACTTTATATAATGATACAGCAGAATTTTATTGGAAATTTTTCGATAAAACTAATACTTCATCTATCGGACACGTTCAAATTGAATTAGAATTTGCAAAAAATGTCCCTCGGGATGACTTGAAAGTATTCGGACATGGGCCCTCAGGCGGAGAGGTTTCTATTGAGAATGATGGAAAAGTCCTATATAAGGTCAATAGATTATCTTCGGGTGAAATGGTTGAAGCGAGAATACTGTTTCCTTTAGAGTTGGTTTCTGAAAGTTCTAAAATCATTAGAGAAAATAAATTTGCAGAAATCATGGAAGAAGAAATACGTTGGGCAAAAAGTGCAAACAGGGAAATGAGTATTTTTATATTTGGTTTTTTACTAGCTCCCTTGCTGTTAATATTTAATATTTTCTTCGCCATTCGCATTTATTATAAATATGATAAAGAGCTGAAGCCGGATGTTGATTTTGAATATTATCGTGAACTACCCGGAAATATCACTCCCGCTGTATTAAGCAAATTGATGAGCATTCAGGGAGTAGGAAGCAAGGATATTTTAGCTACCTTAATGGACTTGGTCCGAAAAAAATATTTGAAAGTGGAAGAAATTTCCGTTGGCAGAAAAAAAGATTATATATTTACCAAGGTGAAATCGGAAGCAGTTGGTCTTAAAAAACATGAGGTGAATTTGATTCAATGGCTTTTTTATTCTATCGGCGATGGAGGAACAGTCTCTTTGAAAGATATCAAGGACTATGCCAAGGCATCACTCACTCAATCCTCTTTTCGCAAAGATTATCTGCGATGGGTGAAGAAAGTCGGAGAGGAATTTAAAAAATTCAATTATTTCGGACAATCAAAAGAAAGTATAAAAGTAACCTGGAAAGTCATTCTGATTGAACTGGGTGTCATCCTCGTGTTTGCACTGGTGGGATTATTATTGGGCGGAAATTGGTTTGCTTTTTTTCCGGGATTATTTACAGTGATATTTACCGGTTCTTTTTTAATTATATATGGTGCGATACTGAAGAAAAAGACCCGGCTCGGAATTAATGAGTATACCAAATGGAGAGCATTTAAACGATTTCTTCTACATTTTAGCAATATGAAAGATTACGAAATTCCTTCTATTGCGGTTTGGGAACATTATCTGGTATATGCCATATCTTTGGGAGTGGCAGAAAAGGTTATTTCTCGATTAAAGGTTGTGTTAACCAATCAGGATATATCTTTTAGAAATTCTACCTATTTATACACCATGACCGACAGAAGTGGAAATCTAAATAGCAGCATGTTTAAATCTTTTAATAAAACATTCAGCTCGGCTTTTGTATCAGCAAGTACTTCTTCTACTGGCGGCGGAGGTGGATTCTCTTCCGGCGGAGGCGGCGGAGGCGGCGGAGGCGGTGCCGGCGCGTTCTAATGGAAAATAAAAGATTATTTTAACAATTATAATAATTATCAATACCTAATAATTATCGAAAATATCTATTCATTAAAAACAAAAAGGAGGCCTTTATGAGTTATCCGATATTATTGATTATCTTAGTCCTGATGTGGGGAGTTATGCTTTATAATCAACTGGTTACATTGAGGGGGAGGGTAAATAATTCATGGGCACAGATTGATGTGCAGTTAAAAAGACGGTTTAATCTAATTCCTAATTTGGTCAACACTGTGAAAGGATATGCTAAACATGAAAAAGAAACCCTGGAAAAGGTTACCTCTTCGCGGACTCGGTATTTATCTGCAACTACTCCGGAAGAAAAATTGGGAGCTAATTCCGAATTGACCGGTGCATTAAGCAGGCTTTTTGCGGTTGCTGAAAATTATCCTGATTTAAAAGCCGGCACCAATTTTTTAGACTTGCAAAAACAACTGAAAGATACAGAAGATAAAATTGGCTTTTCGCGACAGTTTTACAATGATACGGCCATGAAATATAACGTGGCTATCGTTAAAGTACCTGCTTCGCTCATTGCAGGTTTATTCGGCTTTAAAAGTAGACCATACTTCAAAACAGAGGGAGAAGAAAGGAAAAATGTTGAGGTAAAGTTTGATTAATATCAATTATGAAAACGATTTACCGAGCTATTAAAAAAGATAACCAGATAAAAAAGTTTTGCCTGTATGGATTCTTAAAAAACTTGCGGTTTTTTGAACCTTATTTATATATTTATATGTTGCAGGTTGTTGGACTTAATCTTTTTCAAATTGGCACTTTATTTTCCATCCGTGAAG
>CBFCZX010000016.1:0-20077 GCA_965602765.1 uncultured Atribacterota bacterium
AATTCATTAATTATTCTGACAGATTAATGATGTATTTGCATTTTCCCGACTATTAGAATGGTAAACCGGAAGACAATTATCCTATATTTTTGCTCATATCTTTGAAATTCTTACCAATTAACCAGCGAACCGGCCAACGAATAAGCTTTCAGTTTTACCCCTCTTCTTTACTATTGGCTATATACGCAATAATCAATACTTGAAACTAATTTCACCTGTACCTCATCATTAATTCTACATAAGCTTCCGCATGCTCAATTAATTTATCCGCTTCATCTTTTGAGATGGTTCTTACAACTTTTGCTGGTATTCCTATTGCCATGCTGTTATCGGGTATTTTTGTTCGTGGTGTTACAATTGCTCCTGCACCTATGATTGAATTTTTTCCGACAGTTACTTTGCCAAGTATGATCGAACCAATACCAATTAATGAATTATCACCAATTTCGCATGCATGTAACATTACATTATGTCCAACTGTAACATTTCTACCAACAACAGTTGAAATTCCTATATCGCAATGAATAACACTGCCATCTTGTATACTTGTATTATCCCCAATAATGATTGGAGCTATGTCACCTCTTAAGACTGCATTATACCAGATGCTAACATTTTTCCCTATGGTTACGTCACCGATGACTGTTGCATTTTCAGCGATAAAAGCACTTTTATCTATCCTTGGTGTTTTTCCTTCAAAATTACTAATCACTATTTTGCCTCCAAAACTGTTTTTATAATTTCTGCTATTTTTAATCCGATTCCGGGTATTTGATTTAACTCTTCAATGGATGCATTTTTTATTTCTTCGATACTCTTAAAGTTCTTTAATAATTCTCTTTTTCGTTCAATTCCTATACCCGGAATGAAATCAAGTTTTGAATTTCTTAATCTTTTTCCCCTAATTTTTCGATGGTAGGTAATCGCAAATCGATGCGCTTCATCTCTCACTCTTTGTAATAAAAAAAGAGCCATTGAACCGGGAGGTAATTTAATGGATTCACGATTTTCCGATTTAAAGATCTCCTCTTCTTTTTTAGCTATGCTAATCATTGGTATGTTCAAATTCAAACCTTCTAATATTTTTACTGCTGCGGATAACTGTCCTTTTCCACCATCGATTAATATAAGATCTGGCATTTTTCTTTTTTCGGAAATCATTCTCATATATCTTCTTTTAATCACTTCCTGTAGCATAGCGTAGTCGTCCGCTTGTTTAACTGTCTTTATTTTATACCTTCTATAATCTTTTTTTTGTGGTCTACCTTCACGAAAAAGAATCATAGATCCAACGGAAAGTTCCCCTTGAATATTGGAAATATCAAATGCTTCTATAATTTCCGGTGTTTTTTTTAAGAATAATTTTTTTTGTAAATCAAAAATAGCATGTTTGCCTTTATCAATAGCCATTTTTTCTTCTTCATCAATTCTTGTTAATTTATACCTATTTATTTCTTCATCGTTGAAGAAATTTATTTCCTGTCCCTTCAGAATTTCTTCGATTGATCGAATCTTGTCCCGAACTTTTGCTGCTTTTTCAAAATCCATTCTCTTCGATAAAAATCTCATATCACGATATAATTCATTTAGTAACCTCTTCTGTTTTCCGTTCAAGAATAAACATGCTTCTTTTACTATCTTTCGATATTCTTTGATACCCATTAAACCTTTACAGGGTGCACTGCAAAGTCCGATTTGATAATCCAGGCAAGTATCTTCTTTTTTTAATTTTTTCTTCTTACATCCCCTGATTCTAAATATTTTTCTTATTGTCTTAATGACGATTCTAGTTGCTTCAGAATCGGTAAAAGGACCAAAATATATTGATTGATCTTCTTTTTTGTCCTTTTTTGTTTTTCGGTAAAATAGAATCTGCGGAAAATCCTGCTCCGCTGTTATCTTAATGTACGGAAAACTTTTATCATCCTTCAGCATTGTATTATAGTATGGATGGTGTTTTTTGATCATCTTCCGTTCTACAATAAGAGCTTCGATTTCTGAACTGGTCGGAATGTACTCGATATCGTTGATTTCCATGATCATTTTCTTTATCTTTGGAAGAAGTTTTGTAGATTTTTTGAAATATGAAGATACTCTCTTGTTAAGAGAATTGGCTTTTCCAATATAAATTATATTTTCATGTATACCCTTAAAGAAATATACACCACTTGTATTGGGCAATTTTTCAATCTTTGATTTGATATTCATGTTATTTTTCCAATTTGATAAAATTAAATATTTTATTTTTATTATAAATCGTTAATCCATTTTTTTGAAGAAGCAAAATATTTTTTAGCGATAAGATAATTTTATCATTTATGCTTTAAGAAAATACCAATATATTTTTTAAATAAATAGATACGATTCCTTTCCCTATACAGAACAATTTTTTTAATTAAGGACTTTTCTTAAATATTCTCCCGTGAAAGAATTTGGATTTACAGCGACTTCCTCTGGAGTTCCTTCAGCAATAACCTTGCCTCCTTCCTCTCCTCCGCCTGGTCCAAGGTCAACGATGTAATCAGCAGATTTAATGACATCTAAATTATGCTCTATAATCAATACTGTATTGCCAGCATTTACCAACCGATCCAATACTTTAAGTAATTTCCTCACATCATCAAAATGTAAACCTGTTGTTGGTTCATCAAGTAAATACAGGGTGCTCCCTGTACTTTTTACACTCAATTCTTTTGCCAGTTTTATTCTTTGTGCTTCTCCGCCCGATAAAGTACTTGAGGATTGACCCAATTTAATATAACTTAATCCTACATCATATAAGGTTTTTAGCTTTCTTTTAATTTTTGGAATTGCATTAAAAAAATCTAAAGCTTCTTCTACAGTCATATCTAAAATTTGAGATATATCTTTACCCTTATATTTTACTTCCAAAGTTTCCCGATTAAATCTCTTCGCCTTACATATTTCGCAGGGCATATAAATGTCAGAGAGAAAATACATTTCAATTTTTACAATTCCTGCTCCCTGACATGCTTCACATCTTCCGCCTTTGACATTAAAACTGAATCTCCCCAATTTATATCCCCGCATTCTTGCCTCTTTGGTCTTAGCAAAAATTTCCCTAATGGGTGTAAATCCTCCCACATAAGTTATTGGATTAGAACGGGATGTTCTTCCTATCGGTGATTGGTCTATAATAACAACTTTGTCGATGTTTTCAAATCCCTCTATTTCCCTATATTTACCGGGGTGTATTCTTGCTTTATAGATTTTGCGCGCCAATGCCTTATAAATAATTTCCTCTACCAGGGTACTCTTTCCTGAGCCTGACACTCCTGTGATACAAGTAAAGCTTCCAATAGGAATAGTCACATCAATATTTTTTAGATTATATTGTTCTGCTCCAAATATTTTAATATATTTTCCATTACTTTTTCTTCTTTTTACCGGCACTTCGATTTGTTTTTTCCCGGACAGATAGTTTCCGGTTAATGATTTTTTATTTTTAATAATACTTTCATATTTTCCCTGGGCAACGACATAACCACCATGGATACCAGCTCCCGGCCCCAAATCTACAATGTAATCCGAAATTTTCATGGTATCTTCATCATGCTCAATGACTACCAGAGTATTTCCCATATCCCTTAATTTTTTCAAGGTTTCAAGCAACTTATGATTATCTTTTTGATGCAGACCGATGCTTGGTTCATCTAATATATATATGACACCGGTCAGGCTTGCGCCAATTTGAGTGGCAAGGCGTATTCTCTGATTTTCCCCACCGGCGAGACTTGATGAAGCCCTTGATAGTGTCAAATAATCAAGACCGACATTCATGAGAAAATTAAGTCTGCTTTTTATTTCTTTTAGTATTTGATTCGCAATAGTTTCTTCATTTTTTTTTAATTTTAATTTTTGAAAAAATGTATAACTGTCTCGAACGGATTGTTCTGCAATATCTGCAATAGATTGTTTTTCAATGGTTACTTTTAGACTTTCCGGACGTAACCGTTTTCCTTCACACGAAGGACAATGCCCTATGGTCATAAATTTTTGAATCTCAGTTCGAATGTATTCTGAATGGGTCTCTTTATACCTTCTCTTTAGATTATTAATAACACCTTCGAATTTGTTTTCATATGTCCAATAGGTATTTTTTTCATCGTTTTGGTATTTAAAAGGTATCCTTACTTCTCCGGAACCGTATAGTAAAATATTTTTTATTTCTGGTTTAAGATCTTCAAATTTAGTGTCAAGATTAAACCTATAGTAACTGGCAAGCCCTTTTAAAAGATGGTAATAATATTTTCCTTTCATTTCTCCCCATGGAGCCAATGCACCTTCTAGAATATTTTTAGTTTTATCGGGTACAATTAAATCTTCATCAAACTCCATTTTAAATCCCAAACCATTGCACGTTGGACAAGCACCGTATGGACTGTTAAACGAAAATATGCGTGGAGCGATTTCCGGTAAATTTATGCCACAATGAGGACATGAAAAGTGTTCGCTAAACATCTTCTCACCCCCTCCTTCAATATCTATGCTCACCACCCCTTCGCTTAAATTCAGAGCAGTCTCTATTGAACTTGCTAATCGACTTTGAATGCCATCCTGTATCACCAATCTATCTACAACAACTTCAATATTATGGTTTTTATACCGGTCAATGTTTATCTCATTACCCAATTCGTAGATTTCACCATCCACCCTAACTCTTATGAATCCTTTTTTCTGAATGTTTTCCAGTATTTTTTTATGCTCGCCCTTTTTAAATCGGATAACCGGCGCCAATACTTTTATGCGATTATTCCGGGGCAACTTTAAGATTTGATCGACCATTTGTTCAACAGTCTGTTTGCTCACTTTTTTACCGCATACCGGACAATGGGGAATTCCTATCCTGGCGAATAATAATCTTAAGTAATCATATATTTCCGTAACGGTTCCAACGGTAGAACGCGGATTTCTGCTTGCTTTTTTTTGGTCAATTGATATTGCGGGTGATAATCCTTCAATATAGTCGACATCCGGTTTTTTCAATTTCTCAAGGAATTGTCGGGCATAGGAGGATAATGATTCAATATATCTTCTCTGTCCCTCAGCATAGATTGTGTCAATTGCCAGTGATGATTTTCCCGAACCGCTTAATCCGGTAATCACAACCAATTTATTCCTTGGAATCTCCAAATCAATATTTTTTAAATTATGTTCTCTTGCGCCTTTTATAATTATTTTAGACTGCACTAATTTCTCTCCTCTTTAAATAACTGTCGGTAAAATTCTTAGAAGTTACCTTTATTTTAATCCTCCAAATAAAGTCTTCTCCTTTTTTAATCTTTTTATTTCATCCCGTAGCAAAGCTGCTCTCTCAAAATCTAAATTTTTAGCTGCCTGCTTCATCTCTTTTTTCAGGGACATAATGAGAACCGCCAAGCTACCATTGTTGAGATATTTCCCTGCACCTTCACTAACCAAGGGTAATTCCATATTATTGGCAATACTCTGATTACTTAACAAGGAATAATCTTCAACCGATTTTTCTATAGTCTTGGGGATGATATGATGTTTTAAATTATGATTCATCTGTATTTTCCTTCTTCTATTGGTTTCATTGACTGCCCGTTTTATGGATCCGGTAACGTTTTGACAATAAAGAATAACAGTTCCGTTGATATTTCTTGCAGCTCTTCCCATGGTTTGTATCAAAGAAGTTTCAGACCTTAGAAATCCCTCTTTATCTGCATCTAAAATTGCGACTAAAGATACTTCCGGAAGGTCCAATCCCTCTCGCAGCAGATTAACACCGATTAAAACATGAAATTTCCCAAGTCTTAAACCTTTCAGTATATTTATTCTGTCTAACGTTCCTATTTCAGAGTGTAGATACCTTGCTTTAATATCTAATTCTTCTAAATATTCAGCGACATCCTCTGCCATACGCTTGGTTAGCGTAGTTACCAGAACCCTCTCTTTTATTATGGTTCTTTTTTTGATCTCTTCAATCAAACTATCTATTTGACTATCTAATGGTTTTAGAATGACCTCTGGATCAACCAGGCCGGTAGGTCTAATTATCTGTTCGACAGTATTGGTACTTTTTTCTGTTTCATATTTTGATGGCGTAGCTGAAACAAAAATAACTTTTTTCATGAAGGTTTCTATTTCATTTAAATAAAGAGGCCGGTTATCGTATGCAGACGGCAAACGAAAACCATATTCAACCAAAGAGTCTTTTCTTGACTTGTCCCCTGCATACATGCCTTTTAGCTGAGGCACTGTGACATGAGATTCATCTATAAATATGAGAAAATCCGAAGGAAAATAGTTTAATAATGTTGCCGGTGGACTATCTTTTTTTCTCCCCGAAATATGGCGTGAATAATTTTCGACCCCACTGCAGTATCCAATCTCACTCAACATCTCCAGGTCATAATTCGTCCTCTGCTCCAATCGATGGGCTTCTAAAATCTTTTCATTTTTTCTTAAAAACGCCAGTCTATCTTTTAATTCTATTTTAATGGAAGATATCGCTCTTTCCATTTTATTTTTTGTTGTAACAAAATGTTTTGCCGGATAGATAATTATCTTGTCCAATTTTTTTGTAATTGCACCGGTTAAAGGATTTATTTCCGTTATTGCATCCACTTCATTTCCCCAAAATTCCAACCGGAAACCCACCTCCAAATAGGATGGAAATATTTCTACGACATCGCCTCGAACTCGAAAATTACCGCGATGGAATTCAATTTCATTTCTTTCGTAATGTATATTGATCAGTTTTCTCAAGATAGTATCTCTATCAATGATATCTTTTTTATGAACTTCCAGCATCAACTCCTGATAATCTTTCGGAGAACCCAATCCATAAATACATGAGACACTTGAAACAATAATGGTGTCTTTTCTTTGAAGAAGCGAACTGGTTGCAGAAAGCCTTAACCGGTCAATTTCATCGTTGATAGAAGAATCTTTTTCGATATAGGTATCAGTTCTGGGAATATAGGCTTCTGGTTGGTAATAATCGTAATAGCTTACAAAATACTCCACAGCATTATTAGGAAAAAATCTTTTAAATTCACTATATAGTTGTGCTGCTAATGTTTTATTGTGAGAAATGACTAAAGTTGGTAACTGTACATTCTGAATGACATTTGCCATAGTAAAGGTTTTTCCTGAGCCTGTAACACCAAGCAGGGTTTGATACCTGCATCCCTTTTCAATGCCCTTCGTTAATCCATTAATTGCATTGGGTTGATCTCCTTGTGGAGGATAATCGGAAACCAATTGAAATTTTTGTTTCATTAGCACACCTTTAAAACAAAAATCCTTTCATTTTAGGATTATATAGTATAACATTTTTTTAATATTATACATAATATTTTATCTTTTTATAAAGAATTTTATCAACATCCAATATTGCACGCAATTGCTATTTTAATAAATTCTAGAAAAAAGATTGAAAATAGAACAAATATATATTTATTGAAATACTTACCTGATACCATTAATTTGATAAGGGATTTAAAAAAATAAAGAGAACATTTTATTAAATAAAAATATTACATTTTAATATTTAAAAGGGGAAATATAGAAAGGATTTGTCATTATTCTTTAAATTATTTCCAACTAACAAGAATGGTCTGAAAAATTCATTGATTTTTTAATTTATTGATTCGGAAATTTGCTGATTAATTGAAATCATCTACTTGCTACTGAAAATAGATAGACGAGGAGCCTTTATTGTGGACAATAAAAATAAAGCCCCTTCTACCCTTACCAACCTTGAAATTTAAACAATTTTTATTATATTTTACTTACACTTATAGCTATCGTATCTATCTTATATAAATTTTAATGCAGTTTTGTCCGATTATTTTTTTCCAGCTAATTATAATCCCGCATCTATGCTTACATTTTCTACCGATTATTTACTACTCTTTGCTATATTTTTCCCCGACTCACCTATGAATAAATCAACTATCCTGGAATGATCTACATCTATTAATCCTTTATTGGTTATCTTTAAATGAGGAATAACTTCAAGTGATAAAAATGCTATCGCCATAAAAGGATCATCAACCTTTATTCCTAATTGTTGTGCAGACTTATAGATTGAATCTAAATTCTCTTTAACTTCCTTTAGGGGCTTATCAGACATTAAACCGGCAATAGGCAATGGTAGCGCGTTAATTATTTTTTCATTAACAGAAATGGCTAATCCTCCACCCATCTTTGCAATTGCTGCACCAACATTCAGCATGTCCTTTTCATTTGTCCCTACAATAATAATATTATGACAATCATGAGCAACAGATGAACCTACTGCACCGCTCTTAAGTCCAATCCCATTTACTAATCCTATGCTTACTTTTTCTGAAGCCTGATGTCTTTCGATAACGGCAACTTTTAAAATATCCTTTTCAACATCTGCAATTACCAAACCATTTTTAATCTTTGGTCTTTCAATAATTTCCTCAGTAATAACCTGGCCAGGTATTATCTTAATAATTCTACACTTTCCGCCTTTATCCGCAATTTGAAAATCCTTTAATCTTAACCATTTGATATTAATTGAGCCTCTAATGGGCACTTCTAAAGGTTTGGGATTTAAATCTAACAGTTTTCCATTTTCCGCAACTAATTTTCCATCTTTAAAAACTTTCAGAATATTAAATTCTTTAAAATTGTCAAATATTACCACATCTGCAGAATAACCGGGTGCAATTGCGCCTAGCTTCCTTAATCTAAAATATTCTGCAGTATTTAAGGTAGCCATTTTTATAGCTGTAATCGGTGGAATTCCTTCTTGTATTGCAGTTTTAATAATATAATTGATATGCCCTTCTTCAATTAAATCTTTCGGATGCCTGTCATCACAGCAAAAAAAGCATCTTCGTGAATTTTCGGAATCAATTAACGGCAAAAGATCTATCAAATTCTTGGTAACCGAGCCTTCTCGAAGCATAATATACATGCCAAGCCTTAATTTTTCTCTTGCCTCCTCCACCGTTGTACATTCATGGTCGGATCTTATTTGTGCTGAAATATAAGCACAAAGATCTTTTCCGGATAAATTAGGAGCATGCCCGTCAATGCATTTATTAGACGCAATAGTAATCTTATCTAATACTTCAGGTTCTTTATTCAATACTCCCGGAAAATTCATCATTTCCCCTAAACCTAATACCCACTTTTCCTTTAGTAGATAATAGAGATCAGTAATATTTAAATTAGCTCCCGATGTACCAAAGGATGAAGCCGGAACACAAGATGGTAACATCATAAAAATATTAAGAGGATTGTATTTACTTGATTTTAACATGTATCTAATGCCTTCCAAACCAAATACATTTGCTATTTCGTGAGGATCGATGACCACTGAAGTTGTGCCTAGAGGAACCACGGTACGAGCAAATTCCGAAACTTTTACCATAGAACTTTCCAGATGGATATGGCCATCTATAAAACCAGGAGATAAATATTGGTTGGAGATATCTATCTCATTTTTCGCCTGATAATCTTTTCCTATGCCGACAATCAATCCTTTATAAATCGCTACATCTGCTGGATATATCTCTCCGGAAAAAACATTGACTATTTTACCGTTTTTTAACAATAAATCAGCCTTTTTTTCTCCGCGTGCTACTTCAATGATGTTGATTAATTCCATTATAAATCACCTCACCTTTTCGCAAATCGTTTTATACTAAATAAAGAAATTCGTTTAATACTTTCATGCTTTTTGTAATTATTTGCCATATTTTCTAAAAGTATTTTGAAATTTATCTTTTATATTTATTACATACCGCTCATGACTATGTTTATCATTGTGTCCGTTTCAGTTTTTTTGCTTTTCGAGGTTTTACTATTTCTTCTTGATGAATAGATAAATCAGGAATCATTTTTTATATCCAATACATTCCATTGTATTAATTATATGAGTTTATTTCTCAATTTAATCTTAAGCTATGCTGATTTACTTTCTCTTGAAAATATTTTAGTTGCCCGATGAATGAAAGTTTGCATTTAGTGATTGTGAATTTTCTTACAATTACACTCATTAAGCCTTATCAGTTCCTGCCATACTTTTTCAACTTGTTTTTTTGTGTTCTCGAATGAAAGATTATTGTTAATGATATAATCCGCTTTTTTAGCTTTTTCCTTATTGGGAATTTGAGATTTAATTCTTTTCAATGATTCTTCTCTGTTTAAGCCATTCCTTTTCGTCAGTCTTTTAATCTGCTCTTCTTCCTTTAAATTGACTAAAATGATTTTATCCATCAAATTCTCTATCCCAGCCTCATAGATCAAAGGAGCATCTATCAGAATTATTTTATTGGAAAGGTGGTTTCCTTCTCTAAATACTTTTATTTTATTTTTTATGATTTTTTCTATTTCCGGATGGGTAGCCTCGTTTAATTTCTCCAACATTCTTTTATTATTAAATACGATATAACCTAGTTTTTTCCTGTCGATTTTCATGTCCTTTTGTAAAATGCTTTTCCCGAATGTTTTAATCAATTTGTGCCATGCTGGTTTATATGGCAAAATAACTTCATGCCCTATCCTGTCAGCATCAATAATGGTTGCACCTAGTAATTGAAACATTTCTGCAACGGTTGATTTCCCACTGACTATCCCGCCAGTAAGCCCAATCACTAAAGACATGTTATCTCCTTAATTCGACAATTGATTAATTAGAACAATTGATTTATATGACATCTTGCATTTTGTATTTGTATTATTTTTTAGTTCTGCTTAACCAGAGAACCTTTTTAACCACACTTCTATTCACATCTTCACTAATAACTATTCACTATTCACTAGCAACTAATTTAGTTCCGCCCAATTTTTTCCTGTTTTTAAATTGGTTTTTAAAGGTACGGAAAGTTTTAAGCTATTTTCCATAATCTCTTTTACTATATATTGTGCTTCTTTCAATTCATTTTTATCCATTTCAAATATTAGTTCATCATGAATTTGTAAAATCATTTTGCTTTGAAATTGTCTTTTATTAAATTCTTTGTCGATTGATATCATGGCGATTTTTATCAAGTCGGCGGCAGTTCCTTGAATGGGGGTATTGATGGCAATTCTTTCGTTAAATTCTCTAATATTTTTGTTTTTGTGATTTATTTCAGGAATATACCTTCTACGATTAAGTAGGGTTAGGACATATCCTTTTTTTCTTGCCTCTTCTTTTTTTGCTTCGATATATTCCTTGACCCCACGATATACATAAAAATATTGTATAATGAATTTTTCCGCTTCAATTCTGTTTATAGCTAAATTTCGAGCTAATCCATACGCACTCATGCCATAGATGATTCCAAAATTAATTATTTTTGCCATTCTTCGCATTTTATAATTTACAAGATCCTGGTCGATACCAAATATCGCAGAAGCAGTATGAGCATGAATATCTTCATTATTTGAAAATGCTTTTACCAATCTCTCATCTTTGGAGAGATGTGCTAATATTCTTAATTCAACTTGAGAATAATCAGCGGATAATAGCAAATTATTTTTTTCTGCAACAAATGCTTTTCTAATTTCTCTTCCAATTTCAGTTCTTATCGGTATATTTTGTAGATTAGGTTCACTGCTACTTAATCTTCCGGTAGCCGCAATAGTCTGGTGAAAGAAAGTATGAATGCGGTTTGTTTTAGGGTCAATCAATAAGGGTAATTTGCTGATATAGGTGTTTTTTAATTTCTCTAGTTCTCTAAATTCTAAAATACTTGATATGATTTTGTGTTTGGGTGCTAATGCATTTAGAACATCTGAATTTGTAGAATAGCCTGTTTTTGTTTTTTTAATGATCGGTAATTTTAATTTCTCAAACAAGATCACGCTCAATTGTTTTGGTGAATTTATATTGAATTCCGCATCGGCCAAATGATAAATGACTTTTTGTAATTTCTCTAGACGAAATTTTAATTTTTCATCCATTTGACCTAATATATGACTATCTATCTTAACGCCATGAATTTCCATATTAGCGAGAATTTGCACTAATGGCATTTCGATTTCCCGAAACAGGGAAAACATTTTCTTATTCTCTAGTTTCTCTTCTAAAATATTCTTTAATCGATAGATGCTTTGTGCAATTTCACATGCATATTCAATTTTTTTTATGTAATCTTCGACATCGTTCCTTTGTGAATATTTTAAATATTCCCAAAGTATATCTTCTATCTTATATTTGCCACTGGAAGGATTCAGTAAATAGGCAGCAATCATGATATCGTGATTGTTTCCTGCTAGCTGTATGCCATTTTTCTTAAAAATAATATGATCTTTCTTGATATCATATCCAATTTTTATTACCTTCCTTTCTTCAAAAAGTGGGGCTATTTTACTGATCACATTTTTTAAAGAAAGACAGTTGATAGTATCTATCAAATTGATAGGGCATAAGGGGATATAATAATTTTCATTATTCTCCAGACTGATAGCTAATCCCAGTACTTCCGCAAGTAACATTTTTTCTGAAGGTTTTAAAAAATAGTATGCAAATTTTTCTGATGAATTTAGTACTTTTAATAGTTTATCAAATTTTTTCTGTGAATCAATGATTTGGTATTCGATTTTTCTTTCTTCTCTGCTAATGCTTGGTTCAATCTTTTTTAATAAGTTTCCAAATTCTAATTCTTTGAAAATTTTCCATAATTCCTCATAATCAGGTAACCTGGTTTTAAATGCCTCAAAATCATATTCCATGGGTACGTTTAGATCGATGGTAGCTAATTCTTTGCTAAGTGTAATCAGCGATATATTCTCTTTTATTTTTTTCATGATTGATTTATTGGGAATTTGGTCGATATTTTTTAAAATGTCATCAAGACTTCCGAACTCTTTGATCAATGAAACAGCTGTTTTTTCTCCAATCCCTGGTACTCCGGGAATATTATCGGATGCATCACCTTTTAAGGCCATGATATCAATCATTTTATCGGGAGTAATGCCATATTTTATTAGTATATCATCTGCATTCATTATTTTTGTCTCGGTAATTCCCTTAACCATCATCATTACTTTGATATTTGAAGAAATGAGTTGAAAGGCATCTCTATCACCTGTAACAATAAGGATTTCGTAATTATTACTATCAGCTTTTTTTGCAATGGTTCCAATAATATCATCTGCTTCATATCCTTCTTTTTCACAAATGCAAATATTATATTTTTTTATAACCTGTTTAATAAGAGGAATTTGTTCGATTAATTCACCAGGCATTTTTTTTCTATGAGCTTTGTATTCTTTATATTTTTTATGTCTAAAAGTAGGTACAGGCATATCCAATGCGACCATGATATAATCTGGTTTTTCCTGTTCCAGCAATTTTATCAGCATAGTAGTAAATCCATAGACTGCATTTATTACTCTACCCCCAGAAGTGGTTAATGGCGGTAGAGCGTAAAATGAACGATATATCATGCCTTGTCCGTCCAGAAGTATCATTTTCTTTTTATTTTTCATCATTTTTTTCCCAGTCTTTTTCTTGACATTGGTTTATACTTCCCCTATAATTTTTAAACAGATACTGCTAAAAGCCGAAGTGGCGAAATTGGTAGACGCACTGGACTCAAAATCCAGCGAACCTTGCGGTTCGTGTCGGTTCAACTCCGACCTTCGGCACCACTCATATCTAATTTTCAGTAAATGCCTAAAAAGGATAAAAAACCAATAAAGACCCTCATTGCCTCTTTTTGATTTTTAAATGTTTTCTTCAATTAAAGATTCGTTGATAGAATGAAAGGCTTCCTTAGCTTCACTTTGTAAAACCAAAATCTCAATATTCCCATTCAGTTCATCCTGTTTAATTTCCAACTTATTTAGAATTGCTTTTATGCCTTTTTTTCTTAATGTTTGTTTTAATCTATTCGCCAAGGTTATATCCCTGGCAATATAAATTGTCTTCCACACTTGTTTTTAACCCCTTCATTACTCTATTATTTTTCAATCCAAGTTCCATTATTTCCAATAATATTTTCAATTCCTCTCATGAATTCATTCGTCAGTTTTATAGCAAATTTACTATCTATGCGATGGGTA
Organism: uncultured Atribacterota bacterium; assembly: GCA_965602765.1. Classification (GTDB taxonomy): domain Bacteria; phylum Atribacterota; class Phoenicimicrobiia; order Phoenicimicrobiales; family Phoenicimicrobiaceae; genus JAYEGH01. The sequence continues at coordinate 14,026 of CBFCZX010000016.1, forward strand.
ATGCTTTTTTCGTTCCTTTTAAAATGAAGAATTATTTGAGTCTTTCCCGGATGCTTCATAAAAATATTTTTTAATTCCAATAAAATTTGTGATTGATTCTTTTCGCAATCTATTTCAATGTGAAGCTTTCTGTTTTTATCTTCCTTTGTTGCCTTTTTAGTTTCTATAGATTTTTTTTTGGTATTTTTATATCTTTTCAATAATGATATATTTTTTGCAATCAATTTCACTTTTCCTTCGGCGCTATCCAGTGAACCTTCGATAACCACAATTGCATCTTTCAGGATTATGTCCTTGTTTTTATCAAATACCTTAGGGAAAATAATTGCTTCAATAGAGCCTTCAAGGTCCTCCAAATTGATAAATGCCATTAAGTTACCGTTTTTTGTACTCTTTTTTCTAATGCGATTTATCACTCCAGCCAATATTACATTGCTTCTGTCCGGCAAATTCAATGCCTCTAGCGAGTTGGTATTAACGATCTCTTCTATTTTTTCCTTAAAATTCTTTAATGGATGTTGAGAAATATATAATCCTAACATCTCTTTTTCCATTGCCAAAAGTTCGTTTTTTGAAAATTCTTCAATATTCGGTAAAGTATAATGATGGACGTTTTTTATTTCACCTTTTTGAGAATCTCCGAAAAGATCAAAAATGGAAGTTTGACCGTTTCTTTTGTCTTTTTGGAATTCCTGTCCCCTTTTTATTGCTTCGTCCAAAACGGCTAAAAACTGGGATCTTTTTCCTTCTAAAGAATCAAATGAACCGCATCTTATCAAGCTTTCAATAACCCGTTTATTGACAACCCGTAAATCCACCCTTTGGCAAAAATCAAATAAAGATTCATAGATATTATTCTTCTTTCTTTCTTCGATAATGCTTTTAAATGCTTTTTCACCGACATTTTTTACCGCAGCCATCCCAAAACGAATTGATTTGTTACCCACAACGGTGAAATTGATCAGACTTTGATTGATATCAGGTGGCAATATCTGGATTCCCATATTTTGACATTCTCTAATATACAAAGGTATCTTATCATTATTTCCCATAATGCTCGTTAACAGTGAAGCCATGTATTCAACCGGAAAATTCTTTTTCAAATAAGCTGTCTGGTAGGAAATAAACGCGTAAGAAACACTATGAGATTTATTAAATCCATACCCCGCAAAGTAGGCAATTAAGTCAAACACTTCTACAGCAACATTCTTTTTAATTTTATTTTTTTGAGCTCCTTTAATAAATAATTCCCTCTGTTTTTCCATGACTTTCTTCTGTTTCTTTCCCATGGCTTTCCTTAAAATATCAGCCTGCCCCAGGCTAAAACCTGCCAATTCGCTGGCTACTTTCATAACCTGCTCCTGATACACAATGACGCCATAGGTTTCCTTTAAAATGGGCTCTAAGCTTGGATGGGGATATTTTATTTCGATTTCCCCTTTTTTTCGATTAATGAAATTCTCAATCATACCACTTCCTAAAGGTCCCGGTCTATACAAGGCTAACAATGCTGTGATATCATCAATATTTTCAGGCTTTAATCTCTTTACCAAATCTCTCATGCCATCGCTTTCCAGTTGAAAGACACCAATGCTTTTCCCCGCTGAAAGCATTTTATATACTCCCTTATCAGTGGTAGGAATATTATTAATGTCAATTTTTTTACCCTGTGTATGTTGAATAATTTTTAAAGTATTGCTGATGACGGTTAATGTCCGAAGTCCTAAAAAATCCATTTTTAGTAACCCCAATTCCTCTAATTCTGCCATGGCATACTGGGTACAAATTTCACCATCTGCTGTTTTTTGTAGGGAAACATAATTAGTAAGAGGTTTTTCCGACAGTACAATTCCTGCCGCATGTGTTGAAGCATGCCTGGAAAGTCCTTCCAGGGCTATCGCATTTTCAATGAGGTCTTTGACTTCTTTATCATTTTCCATTTCTTCAGAAAGACGTTTTTCCATCTTGAGAGCTTTTTTAATGGTAATGTTCGGTTCCCAGGGAATCATTTTTGCAATTGTGTCTACTCTTGCATAGGGTATTCCCAGAGCTCTTCCGACATCTCTGACAGCTGCCCTTGCCGCCATAGTACCGAAAGTGATAATCTGGGCAACTTTATCTTTGCCATATTTTTCAGTGACGTAATCAATGACTTCACTTCTTCTTTCATAACAAAAGTCAATATCAAAATCCGGCATGCTAATTCTTTCAGGATTTAAAAATCTCTCGAAGAGCAATCCATAGGTCATCGGATTAATATTGGTAATGTTCAGGCAATAAGCGACCAGACTACCTGCGGCTGAACCACGACCAGGCCCTACCATAATTCCCTGTTCTTTTGCATATTTTACAAAATCCCATACAATTAAAAAATAAGGTTCAAAGCCCATACTCTTTATAACGGAAAGTTCGTAATCTAAACGTTCTTCTAACTCCTCAGTTACTTCAGCAAATCTTTTTCTCAACCCTGTAAAGCATATCTCCCTTAGGTAACTGGTGATATTGTGCTCGGAAGGTACTTGAAATTCCGGTAAATGTGCCTGCCTAAAATCTATTTCTAAATTACATTTTTCTGCAATTTTAACCGTATTTTCAATGGCTTCCGGTAAATCTGAAAATTTTTCAGCCATTTCTTCGGGAGAATTAAAATAAAATTCATCAGTTGCAAATTTTAACCTTTTTTCATCAGCCAAATTGGTTGCAGTTTGAATACATAGAAGAATTTCGTGTGCACGAGCATCTTCTTTGTTTACATAATGGATATCATTGCTGGCAATTAAAGGAATAGAAAGTTCTTTGCCAAGACTTATCAATCTTTGATTAACCACATTTTGCTCGGGAATATTATTTTTTTGGAGTTCCAGGTAAAAATTACCTTCCCCAAATATTTCCAGATACTCAAGGGCAGATTTCTTTGCTTCTTTAAAGTTATTTTGTAAAAGTTTTTGAGGTATCTCTCCTTGCAGGCATGCCGAAGAAGCAATCAATCCACTGCTATATTTTCTTAAAATTTCTTTATCGATTCGAGGCTTATAGTAAAAACCTTCAAGGTAGGATAGTGTAACTAATTGAATAAGATTTTTATAGCCTTCGTTGTTTTTAACTAATAGTATTAGATGATAAGGGGATTCCCTCCTTTTGGAAGTCTTTTCAAAGCGGCTTTCCGGAGCAACATACATCTCGCATCCAATAATAGGTTTTATTCCCTGTTTAATAGCTTCCTTGTAAAATTGTATTACCCCATACATCACCCCATGGTCGGTAATGGCCAAAGCGGGCATTTTATATTTTTTTGCTTGTGAAACTAAATCTTTTATTCTGCAAGCACCGTCCAGAAGACTAAATTCTGTATGAACATGTAAATTAACAAAATTTGAATGGCGTATCATTTAAAATAAGTAACCTCCCAGGACGTTTTTAAAGGCAATATATACAAGAAGTATTTAAAAATGTTTCGTATAAATCGGGGAATCATTCATGCTCATTCAGAATTATTAAATATGTTTATAGCAACGAGAATCGAGTATACAGTATATAGTGAAAGAATAAAAATGCTTTGAATTTTAAATTTCATTCTGTATTTACATTATTTTTTAGTTGCATTTAGTAATTAAATTGCATTCAAAAAATATATATAATTGTCGAAATTCTTCTATAACTAGTTTTTCAATTTCACCCTACATGTAATACTCGATGCCCGATAATATTTTTTATTTAAAAAATACTTTGGCAAATTCCCACCATTTTTTATCAACAATCTTGAGTTTACTTACAGCTTCCTCCAATGGAACACCAATTACTTTATTGCCTTTTAATGCAGCCATATATCCATATTTATTTTCACTGATTAAATTCACCGCAGTCACACCGGAGCGAAGACCTAAAATACGATCAAATACTGTAGGGATACCGCCTCTCTGCATGTGTCCAATAACAGCATGCCTGACTTCTATACCGGTTTTTTCACATATCAGTTTATTTAATTGGTCACCGATAGCTCTTTCTCTTAAAATCATATGTCCAAATTGATCCAATTCTTCCTCCTGTTTGTCTTTTCCCGGGAGAATCACACCTTCGGAAACGACAATAAGGGCATATTTTTTTCTAGCGTATACCCGCTGTATCTGGAGACACATCTCATCAATATCCGTTTCATATTCAGGAATTAATATCCAATCTGCTCCGCAGGCAAGACCAGTATATAGCGCAACCCAACCGGCATGTCTTCCCATAACTTCCAGGACCATCACACGATGGTGTGAACGTCCGGTATCCTCTAGAGCCCGCATAGCTTCTACTGCTCTGGTAACCGAACTGTCAAATCCGAAAGTAAAATCCGTTCCGGACAAATCATTATCCATGGTTTTGGGAGCACCGACTACTTTTACTTGCTCTTCTTTAAATAAACGATGGGCTACTCCTAAAGTATCCTCTCCACCGGTTGCAATAATTGCATCCAATCCATAATTCTTAATTGTTTTTAAGACTCTACTTACTCCATTTTCAATTTTATAGGGATTTGTACGGGAAGAACCCAAAAATGTACCGGCTTTATCTACCAATTCTTCTACATCGGTCAAAGTAATAGGCGATACTATTCCTTCAACTAATCCCTTCCATCCGTCATGAATCCCGAAAATCTCATAACCAAAATCCTTTGCTCTATAGACTGCACCCCTAATTGTTTGATTGAGGCCACAGCAATCTCCGCCACCGGTTAAAATACCTAATCTTTTTTTTGCCATTTTTCTGAATTCCTTTCTTCGTCATATTTCACTAATTGCAGTCTAAACTCTACCGCCAGAACCCAATATTTTAATCCTGCCCTTTATAACTTCCTTTGCAGCCTCCATTGCCGGTTTTAATGCTTTTCTTGGATCAATTTCTTCAGGATTTTCAGTTAATATTTTTCTGATAGTATTTGTAAAAGCCATTCGAATACGTGTATCGATATTTACCTTGCAGATTCCGGCAGCAATTCCTTTTTTTAATTCTTCATCGCTTGCTCCGGATGCACCATGTAAAACAAGGGGTACACCAGTCAGGTCCCTTATTTTTTCAATACGGGGAATATCCAATTTAGCTATAGGTTCCCGGCAACCGTGTATTGTCCCCACTGCTGGAGCAAGAATATCTACTTTTGTCATTTGAACAAATTTTTCAGCATCTTCCGGTTTTGCCATAAATTCTTTTATTTTTTCTCTGGCAACTCCCGGTTCGTCACTGGTATCCATCTTGCCTACCTGTCCGATTTCTGCTTCTACGGGAATATTGCAGACATGTGCCATTTCCACAACTTTTTTTGTCATAGCAACATTTTCATCAAACGGTAATGCAGAACCATCGTACATCAAAGATGTAAAACCGGCTCTCAGACATAATATATTTTGAAAATAATCAGTGCCATGGTCTAAATGTAAAGCAATCGGTATGCTTGTTTTTTCTGCAATCGATCTAACCATGGCCACAATCATATCCAAACCGGCATATTTTATTGCTCCTTGAGATGCCTGAATAATAACCGGAGATCGTTCCTCTTCGGAAGCTTCAACAATCGCCTGAATAATTTCCATGTTATTTGCATTAAAAGCGCCGACTGCATATTTTCCTTTCTGCGCTTTTTTCAACATTTCTTTTGTACCAACTAAAGCCATTTCTCTTTCCTCCTTTGTATTTAGCTTAGCATGATAATTATAAGAGAATTCCTTATAATCAATAAATTTTACTTATTATATCTTTTTTATTTTTCCTTTTCAAGAAAGATAATAGAGTTCTAGCGAGTATTAGTACTCAAATACAGAAACAGATTGGAAACACAAAATATTTTGTTAGCTGGTTAGCTGTTTTATTGCTTGGCTACTCATAAATAAAAATGCAGCAAGAAATGTGAAAACACAAGTGGATAGTTATTGAACGAAAAAAATATGGTAAAAACATAGTCAAGGTTGTAATCATATTTTAAGAGTGAATGAATTAGTAAATGTATTTATTTGAGAATATTTCTAAATAATGGTATAGTTTTACCACAAAATACTATCAAAGGAGGAGATTT
>CBFCZX010000017.1:0-18789 GCA_965602765.1 uncultured Atribacterota bacterium
TTTCCGGAATTAATCTGCATGCAATTGCTTCTCCCCTTCGATGTTGAAAGATGTTGACTCTAAACCTTGCAACATTTTTCAGCTCATAGGAAAAATCCAGCTCGTGCAATCTTAGATACATATTTTTTTGTTCTTCGTTTAGCATTATGTCAACGATTTCATGAACATCATTTTCATCCAATACGGGTAATTTCATTTTTTGCAACTTTCCGTTTATTCGCAATACAGGAGGAACTCCCACGGTGATATGTAAATCTGAAGCATCTTTTTCCTTGGTTGCAATCAGTAAATCATTTAATTCCATATTCAGGCTCCTTTCTTTAAATATTGATACATCCATAAATGCTTTTTGACATTACAAAGAATTAATTTTTATTTTATCAGACATAGTCCTAATATGCAAAGGCGTCGTACCACAACATCCTCCGATGATATTGATCTTTAAATCTGCAAATTTTTTTGCATATTTTGCCATTTTTTCCGGTGAAGCAGGATAAAATATTTTTCCATCCACTAATTCAGGCAATCCGGCATTTGGTTCAACCAGAAGATATTTAGTGCTTACTTTTTTCATGGATTTTAATACTTCATACATGATTTCCGGACCGGTTCCACAATTTGCACCTATTCCGTCTGCTCCTTCTTTTTCAAGGGTAATTACGGCATTTTCAGGTGTTATTCCATAGACTGTTTTCAAATTTTTGTCAAAAGTCATGGAAGCAAATACCATCAAACCGGTATTTTCTTTGACTGCTTTCAGTGCAGCTTTTATTTCTTCAAGGTCGTAAAATGTTTCCAGGACAATCAGGTCTATACCTGCTTTTTCTAAAACCGATGCCTGTTCCCTATAACTTTCATATGCTTTTCTAGCAGATAAATTTCCGTATGGTTCCAATATGCCTCCGGTAGGACCAATCGAACCAGCAATATATATCTTTCTATCTGCTGTCAGATTTTCATCAACGGCCTCTTTACATATTCTCACAGCTGATTCATTGATTATTTTAACTTCCTTTTCACGATTATAATTACCAAGCTTAATGCTATTTGCACCGAATGTGTTGGTTAAAATCATATCAGAGCCTGCTTTTATATACGCTATGTGGATATTCTTTATGATTTGAGGTTTTGAAATATTCCATTCTTCCGGACAATCTCCGGATTTTAGACCATTAGCCTGCAGCATGGTTCCCATAGCACCATCGAGCAATAATGGCTTGTCTTTTAATATTTTAATTATTTCTTTTTTGATTTGATTTTTTATAGTCAAAATATTTATTCACTCCTTTATTTTAGATTGATTCAATCATAGCCCTGCCTGTTTTTTCAATGCTTCAGCTTTATCAGTTTTTTCCCAGGTAAAATCATCCCCATTTCTTCCGAAATGTCCATAGGCTGCAGTCTTTCTATAAATGGGTCTCCTTAGATCCAATTGTTGAATAATTGCTTCCGGTCTCAAATCAAAATTTTTATCGATTAATTCCAGTATTTTTTGTTGTGGTACTTTCTCAGTATTAAATGTATTTATCATTACCGAAACAGGTGTGGCAACACCTATGGCATAAGCAATTTGTATTTCACATTTATCTGCCAACCCGGCTGCAACAATATTTTTGGTGATATATCGGGCCATATAGCTACCCGACCTGTCTACTTTCGTCGGATCTTTTCCGGAAAAACATCCTCCTCCATGGCTACCTAATCCACCATAAGTGTCAACAATTATTTTTCTTCCGGTTACTCCTGTATCCGCCTGAGGTCCGCCAATGGAAAACCTGCCCGTAGCATTGATAAAATATTTTGTGTTTTTATCCAGATATTTACTAGGAATAATAGCTTCGATTACTTGTTCCTGAATATCTCTTTGGATAATTTCTTGAGATATTTTAGGATCATGTTGTGCAGCAATCACAATACTGTCTATTCTTTTAATGTCGCCATTTTTATATTCAACAGTTACCTGTGATTTTCCGTCTGGTCTGAGATAAGGAAGTATTTTCTGTTTTCTGACTTCTGCCAGTCGCTTTGTTAGTTTATGAGCCATAATAATAGGAAGCGGCATAAATTCCTCTGTTTCCCTACAGGCAAAGCCAAACATCATTCCCTGATCACCTGCACCAGTATTTCCAATATCGCCTTTATTTTTCGTCTCTTCTTTTGATTCCAAAGATTGGCTTACTCCCATATCTATATCTCTGGATTGCTCATCAATGGATGTTAAAACAGCGCAAGTATCGCAGTCGAATCCATATTTTGCTCTGGTATAACCGATATCTTTTAGCGTTTTTCTGACTATTTTTGGAATATCTACATAGCAGTCAGTAGTTATTTGCCCGGCAACCATAACCAAGCCGGTAGCAACTAAAGTTTCCACTGCAACTCTTCCATATATATCCTTTTCATAAATTGCGTCCAGGATGGCATCCGAAATCTGGTCTGCCATCTTGTCCGGATGTCCCTCCGTAACCGATTCTGAAGTAAACAAGTATTTCTTTTTCAACGATATCATCTCCTTTTACTTTTTATAATAAAAAACCTCTTCGGAGATGAAGAGGTTGTTTTTTTTGCTTATCTCTCGGAATAATGATTCCGCGGGAATTGGCACCACATAATGTTTTGCGTCATTATAGGTTGCCGGGCTTCCTAGGGTCCGTCCCTCAGCCATCTCTTGATAAGGATTTATTCTTTTTACTTCGTTAAGTTAACATAGTTTTTAATTGCTGTCAATGGATATTTCCATTTTAATAGGTGAATTTAAAATATTATGGAAATCAGAAATGTTTCAAAATGCTGCAAATGTGATATTTTTTTGATTTATACTTAACCTGGATTTTATAGATTTAATCATGTGTATATTTTAAAACGAATGATAATTTTTTAAATTTCCCAATTTATTTAGTAGATACTACACATATTTTTTGAAATCTTTATGATTGGTCATGCTTTTTATGATTTTCTTCAAATCATTTTCCCGATTTTTTGGATATATTAATTTAATATTACCACTAGATACAATGACTAGATCAGAGAGTCCTATGGTCACAATTAGGCCTTCATCATTTATAATAACACATCTTTTTGTATCAACACTTTCATGTCCGCCCTGAATAACATTCCCGTCTTTGTCCTTGGGGAAAATTCTTTCCATCGAAATCCATGAACCAACGTCATCCCATTCAAAATCACCTTTTATTACTAATCGATTGCTCACTTTTTCCAGAATGGCATAATCTATGGATATCTTTTTTAATCCATAAAAAACTTCTTTCATAACTTCTCTTTTTTGCAATGTCCCTAAATAATTTTGTATTCTCACCAATCCATTGTATAGCTCTGGAACTTCCTTTTCAATTGCATGCAGTATATCTTTACATGTCCATATAAAAATTCCGCTATTCCAAAGATAATTACCTTTTTCTAAAAAATGTTTTGCGGTTTCTAAATCCGGTTTCTCTGTAAATTCTTTTACTTCACATGCGGTTATTTTTTCATTCTTTTTTATTTCATTTCCTACGCAAATGTATCCGTATCCGGTTTCGGGACGCAATGGATGCATTCCAATAGTAATCAGGTGTCCCGTTTCGCGTGCGAGATTGCAGCCATTTTCTAGAGTATTTAAAAATTTCTTTTTGTTTTTTATAATATGATCCACCGGTAAAGTTATCATAACGGTATTCGGATCTTTATATCTATGCTGCAATATGACTGCAGACAATCCGATGCAGGCAGCTGTATCTCTGCCGACCGGTTCCAGTATATAATTCAGATAATCTACTTCCGGTAATGCTTCTTTTATACTATTGAAAAGGTCATCTGTGGTAGAAATGAAGATATCAGGCAAACTGATAAACGGGAATAATCGATTCACAGTTTCTCTGATCATGCTTTCTCCTCCGGTTACGGACAGTAATTGTTTGGGCGTATCAAATCGGCTGTAAGGCCAAAACCTTTGTCCTCTTCCACCGGCCATCAAAACCGCTACATTTTTCATTTATTCCTCCTTATTTTTTCTGTATTCAGCATTTTGTATATGGCTAATAGTAAAAAAAGTTAGTATTAAAAGTGCAAACAAACTAGTCACAAATAAAGAAAATTAAAAGAACGTAATAAATAATTTATACTAATACTAATATTATATAATTTTCTTTACAGTTAATCAAAAGAATTGAATTCAAAAAAGGGATTTTTTAAAGCAGTACTATGGTTTAAGATGAATTGATCCGCTAAAGTAAAAATCAATAAAATTTATGAATGTCAAGCATTGGATATTTGAATAAAATACTATTCTCTTCTTTCCTAAGCCACATTATAAAATTAACACCAACATGTCAATTTTAACGATTCCAATAATTTTACCTGTTGATAATCAGAGGATAAATTCTCTTATATACAATTAACGTAATAACTCCGCTCAATATTCCTTTTATTAAATTAAAAGGGATTATAGCTGGTAACAACATCTTAGTAACAATATCTCGGCTGACACCTAAATAAAGTGGTGTGATAACTAAGTTTGCAGGAACCATAATCAAGGTCATTGCCACCGTACCAAGGATAACCCCCAGAACAGCACCCTTTTTCGTGTGATTTAAAAAATATATTTGCGATGCGACAAATACCAGAGTTCCGGTTGCCAAAAAATTCATCAAAGCTCCATATGGACCTCCCTGTCCGGTAATCAATGCAAATAGCACTGCGGTTAATAAGGACATAAGCAGCCCTATTTTCGGTCCCAATTTAAATGAGCCTATGAGTAAAAATACACTCCCCGGATCATATAATAAAAAGGGTGCTTGTGGTAAAACCGGAAAATGTATAAAGTAACCTACAATAATAGATAATGCAACCAATAATCCGATACCTGTTATTCTTTTGCTTTTCATCTTCATTCTCCTTTTCATTGTTCATTTTAAATTAAATGTTTAAATCATAAAAAAAATCCCCGAATATTTTTAACTATTCGGGGGTAATTATTATTAACCATTACCTTTTCTTCCATCCAGACTATACTGTCGGCTCTGGCTTCTCACCAGATCTACCTGCTATCTCCTGCGGGATAGTCAGGTTCGTGGGCTTATTCAGGCTATGATTGTTCTGCTGAATTTACCACCGGTCAGGAATTGATTTTATAAAAAACCTCACCCTGCCCCGAAAAAGTGTAAGATGCATATTTAATTTTTCGAATTATAGCACAAGACTTTCTAAAATTCAAGTATGTTCCATCTAAAATCTGTTATTTATTTGACTTTATATAATTATTTCACTTATATGAGGATTTACCCAATTTCCATTTATAATTCAGCGGATTTGTTCGATTAACTATGATTTGAATTTATCGCCTGGTAGTATTTTCGATCGTTTTTTTAACTTTCAGAGTCTATTTCTACATGTATTTCTTCCAAGGTAAAGCCCCTTAAAGTTGCATAATAATCCAAAACTTTATTTAAATAAACTTGGTTTAATTCTTGGTTGTTACTTAGTTGTTCCTGAACATAATAAGGCCCCTGGTTGTATGCAATGATCGCTGTTTTTAAATCATTAAAGTTTCTGTTCAGTATAGATAAATAATACACACCAATTTTTATATTTTTTATAGGATCGAATAGTGTTTTTTCTGCGCCATCCCATTCTATACCGATATTTGTCGCTAATTCCGGAGCAATAAATCTTCTCACCTGGCACAATCCATAGGCATGTGAATTGGAAACTGCTTCAGGTTTAAAAGTACTTTCTACATTAACCAATGATGCCACCAACAAGGGATTAAAGCTGTACTTAACCGACTCTTCATATATGGCTTTTGATATGTCATATATGACTTTACTGTCCAGTTCGTCATTGGTTTGAGCAATGTTATTGACCATTTTTGTAATATAATATTCTCTCTGGACTTCATTGGAAATCATTCCGGTTAATTCTTGCAACTGCATATAAATTTCCGTAAATTGGTTTTTATCAATTTTAATATTATTATATTTTTCTATTGTCTTGGATAAATTCTCGATTTTAGTCACAATATGTTCATTTTTACTTAAAATATTACCAAGGCTTTTTTCAAACTGTTTGTCTAAATCATGCAGTTTAATGTGTAAGTTTACAAATAAAGCTAAAATAAGGCACACCGTAAAGATTGAAAGGATGATAATATTGTTTCTATTAAAAAAATCTTTTTTACTCGTCTTGTCCTTTTTTTTAAGCGTCTCATTCATAAGGCTCAACTCCTTTGATTTTTCTTTAATCATTATATTTTATCGAATAATGCTTCCGTCAGAAATATCTTTATCGACAGTCAATAAAACAACATGCTTGTTATCCGAAGCCGCTAAAAGCATTCCATTAGATTCTATCCCTCTCAGTTTAACAGGCTGTAAATTATACACCACAACAATCTTTTTACCAATAATTTCCTCGGCATTATAATGTTCCTTAATGCCGGCAACGATGGTACGCTTCTCTTCGCCAATTTCTAAAGTTATTTTAAGGAGTCGATCTGTTCCTTTTATTTCTTCGGCTCCCATGACTTTTGCAATTCTTAAATCCAGTTTTTGAAAATCTTCATAAGATATCATTTCTTTTTGTGGAACCGTTTTTATTTTATTTATTTCTTTTACTTCTGCATTTTTCTTTTCTTTTTTATCTATGCGAGGAAAAATAGATTTTCCCGGTTCAACGACAGTTCCCGGTTCCAATTTCCCCCAAAGCAAATCTTCTTGAATATTTATTTTATCCAAGTCTGTTTTAATGCCCAATTGTTTCCATATTTCCTTGGCTTTCACCGGCATGAAAGGATAAATCATTATGGTTATTAATCTTATAGACTCAGCAAGATTAACCATAATATTAGATAGCCTGCTCCTTTTTGATTCATCTTTACCTAATATCCATGGTTTGGTCTGATCAATATAACGATTTGTCCTTCTAATGAATTGCCAGATTGTCTCCAAGGCAACATTGATGCTTAGTTCGTTGAGTTTTTGATTATAAGTAACAATTGTATCTTTGGCCAATTCGCTTAATTCATCATCAACCTTTTCGGTTTCATCCGTTAGATTGGGTATTTTTTTATCAAAATATTGGGTGATCATTGCTACAGTCCTGCTGACTAAATTTCCTAAATCATTTGCCAAATCATAATTATTCCTCTTAATTAATAAATCCTTGGAAAAATTACCGTCCTGTCCGAAAGACACTTCACGCATTAAAAAATATCTGAAAATATCTGCTCCAAATTCTTCCACCATTTTATAGGGATCGACAACATTTCCCTTGGATTTTGACATTTTTCCACCTTCTATGGTCCACCATCCATGGGCAAAAACCATTCTCGGAGGTTCAATCCCAGCAGCCATCAGCATGGTAAACCAGATTACAGTGTGAAATCTGATAATATCTTTGCCTACCAAATGAATATCTGCTGGCCAGTATTTTCGGAATTTTTCTTCATCGGAAAGATATCCGGCAACCGTCAAATAATTGATTAATGCATCATACCATACATAAATGACATGGTTGGGATCAAAAGGTACATCGATTCCCCACTGCAGGCTCTTTTTTGTTCGGGTAACACTTTGATCTTTTAAGCCACCTTTTATAAAACTAACGATTTCATTTTTACGAACTTCCGGTTGAATACTTTTAGGATTTTTTTCTATAAATGATAATAACCGTTCTGCATATTTGGACATTTTAAAGAAATAGCCCTCTTCTTTTATTTTTTCAATTTTCCTTCCGCAATCCGGACAGGTATTATCAGTCAATTGTGTTTCTGTCCAAAAAGTTTCACAAGGCACACAATACCAACCTTCATATTCGCCTTTGTAGATATCACCCTGTTGATAAAGTTTTTCAAATAATTTTTGCACAACCGCTATATGCCTACTTTCGGTAGTACGGATAAAATCATCATATTTAATATTTAGCAAGGGCCATAGTTTTTTGAATTTCAAAACGACATTATCGGTTAATTGCTGGGGTGTTAAATTTACTTTTTCAGCAGAACGGACAATTTTCTGTCCATGTTCATCTGTTCCGGTAGCAAAAATAACCTCATATCCGCATAGTCTTTTATATCTGGCCAGCACATCTGCTGCAATGGTAGTATAAGCATGACCAATATGGGGAACATCATTCACGTAGTATATGGGTGTCGTTATATAGAATGTTTTTTCTTTTGATTCTTCTTTATTCATATCGTCTTTCCTTTCGATTCAAAATTGAGTATATCTTATATAGTATATAGTAAAATTCACTCTATGGCAAAAACAGCATAGGCATGGGACAAGCATAAGTCAAAAATGTTTTTCGAGTTTGTCTACCTCACTTTAAATTAGAATGATTGTTTCTTATTTTCAATAATTTCTTATATATCATATTTTTAGACAGATTTATATTTTCCTTACTTATTTCAATAATCTCTTTATGGGAATAACCTTTTTCAAACAGCTTCTTTAATTGTTCCTCAATCAATTTATCATCATTGATTAAATCATTATGGGTTCCATTCTTCACGCTCATATCCCCTTGAATGACCAGAGTTATTTCTCCTTTTATTTTTTTTTGGTTTAACAGCATGATAACATCACTGATAGATCCCCGGATGATTTCCTCAAATTTTTTAGTTAATTCGCGGGCTAAAGTCATTTTTCTGTCTCCCCATAATTCCAGAATATCAGAAAGTGTTTTTTTTATTCTATGTGGAGCCTCATAAATAATAATCGTTCTTTTTTCATCTTTGTTTGCAATGAGATATTTTCTTCTTTCACTTTTTTTTCTTGATAAAAAACCCTCGAATATAAAAGATTTTTTTACTAATCCTGAAGCAACCAGCGCAGTTAAAGAAGCTGAAACGCCCGGAATCGGGATAATCTTTATATTCTCTTCTATGGCAGCATTTATCAATACATATCCGGGATCGGAAATACCGGGCATTCCGGCATCAGAAACCAATGCTATCTTTTTTCCTTCGCGCAAAACATTGATAAGGTAAGTTGTCTTTTCAAATTTATTATGCTCGTGGTAACTTGTAACTGTTTTTTTGATTTTATAGAAGTTCAATAATTTTTGAGTATGCCTTGTATCTTCTGCTGCAATTAAATCAACTTCTCCTAACGTATTCAAAGCCCGTAAGGTAATATCACCTAAATTTCCGATGGGTGTGCCGCATATATATAAAATACCGCTGTTTTTTATTTTCGCTGTGTTTTCTTTTTTCATGAATTATTGATCCTGAATAAAAATGGGTTTTTTAACTTTCAGTTCCTTTTTACCACCTTTTATTCCTTCTATCAAAAATAGTTCTGCATTTCTTTTTTTCTCGAAATGTATAAATCTGACCACTTTGGGTTCAATGCTGTATTTTCTAAGAATAATCATTAAATCAACTAACCGGCTGCTTTTATAGATGAGATATATTCTTCCTTTATTCTTTAGTAAGTAATTGCTTTGTGATACGATATCCTCCATATTGCATTTTAACTCATGCCGAGCTATCGACCTGCTATTAACTGTACCGATAACTCCCTTTCCCAATGAAATATAAGGGGGATTACTTATAACCACATCAAATTGATTACTTTCAAAAATATTTCTAATGTTTTTAATATCTTCATGAATGATATGGATTATTTCTTCTAATTTATTAAGTTTGACGCTCCTTTTTGACATATTTGCTAATTCTTCTTGAATTTCTATACCATAAACAGATAGTCCTTTTTTTCTATAAGATAAAAGGATAGGAATAATTCCGGATCCGGAACCCAAATCTATTATTCTCTCATTATTTTTTAATTGAACAAACTTAACCAGTAAAATTGCATCCTGGGTAAAGCGGTAAACATTTTTTGCCTGAATGATTTTTAATCCGTACTCCCCCAGGTCTTCTAATTTTTCATCAGTTTTTAGTTTTTGCATCTTTTTAGAGTTTTAATATTGCATCCTTTTTATATTAAACTAATCGTTAAATCAAAATACAATCTTTCTATTTATTTTTTAGAAGATAGTGATTCTTATCTTCCTAAAATTGTTAATTCTCTCAATTTTACTAAATTATCTTTTTAGAATCTGGCTTATTTTGTCTTTTTTACATTGTCTGAATAAGAATTACTTATTACCGGATACTTTTCCAAATCTTCTTCGGTTATTTTTATTTTTTTGAACACATCATTATCTTCCCGACTCTCGACAATAATATATTTTCCAATAACATTTATCTCCGTTACCTTGCCTATTCCAGATTTTAAATCAATTTTACTGCCCAGCTTGGGATATTTCTCCAGACTTTCCTTGTAGAATTCAGATTCGTAGGACAAACAGCACATTAACCTGCCGCAAAGACCGGAAACCTTTGACTGATTCAAGGCAATTTTTTGTATTTTTGCCATATTGATGTGAATTGGTGTAAATTGCCGTATAAAAGACGCACAACATATTTCTCTGCCACACATCCCGATACCACCAATCATCTTAGTACCATCTCTTATTCCGATTTGCCTTAACTCAATTTTTGTTTTAAATACCCTTGCCAGATCTTTTACCATCTCTCTAAAATCTACCCTTTGATCGGAAGTAAAATAAAAAATAATCCTGCTTTTGTCAAAGAGAAATTTTACATAGACAATCTTCATGTTTAAATTATATTTTTTGTTCTTATCCTTAAAAATATTTAAAGCATCTTTTTCTTCCAGTTTAATTTTTTCCCATTTTTCCAAATCTTCTTGATTTGCTTTTCGGTAAATATCCTTTAACGGAACATTTAACTCATTATTGTCAATATATTTAAACGGAATGACTACTTTTCCCATATCCAGGCCAATTGAAGTTTTAACTAAACAATAATCCCCTTTTTTAAAATTTATGCTATCGTTGATCCTGAAATAATAAATATAATTTGTTTTAGCAAATTTAAGTCCTACAACTTTATTCAATATACCACCCCTGATAATTTTATAATTAAACTCTCGAAAAGAATATTTTTGTTAGCATTTTTTTTTAAATATTCTTGAACCTGTAATAAATAGTTTAAAATGTCTATTAACATTTTCTTGGAATATAATTTAGCCGTATCGGTTAACAATGCTAATCTATCATCATTGACAATATATTGCCGGCAATTTAATTCTTTTATTAGCAACAAATCCCGATACCATAGCAAAATTATTTCCATAATCACTTTTGAATCATTGGCATCTGAAAAAATTTTTTCTTTTCGGTTTAGCATTTCACAGTCAATTTTTCCCGGGATAATTTCAGCTAACTGATTTAATATTTTATTCCTACGGTTTAAAAAATCAGTATCTGCTGAGATGTCAAGTGCTTTACCAATGCTTCCCCTGGCTATTTTTGCAATGATTTTTGCTTTATTTTTCATAGACCCATTTCTTTCCAAAATTGTTTTTTCTATTTCTAAAGAAGATATCGTACGAAAATAGAGTACCCTGCATCGGGAAATAATTGTAGGTAAAATAGAATTAATATTTGAACAAATTAAAATGATTACCGCAAATTCCGGAGGTTCCTCAATAGTTTTAAGTAAACAATTTGCTGCATCGGTCGTCAGCTCTTCCGCATTATTGATGATATATATCTTTTTCTTATTTTCAAAAGGTTTCATGTAAATCTCTTTTCTAAATTCCCGAATCTGTTCTATTTTCAACCTATCTTTTTCGGGTTCAATAATCTTAACATCCGGACAAATATTCTTGTTAATCTTTTTGCATGAAGGGCAATTTTCACAAGATTGATAATTCTCCATAATATTTAAGCAGTTAATGCATTTTGCAAATTCTATCGCTGTGGTTTTTTTACCAACACCCTCTTTACCATTAAATATATAGGATGAGGCAATTTTATTTTGTATGATAGATTTTAACAAGTAATTGATTGCTCTTTCCTGGCCGATAATATTTTGAAAAGACATTTTTTCTCTATCTTCCTTAATAATTTTATTATATGTTAAATTTAAATAAATAAATTAAAGGCAAATAAGATCCAAATCAATAAGACATTTTTATCCATTTGTCGAAGCCAATAAATCTTATTTTAAACAGGATGAGGAAAAAGAGAAGACTATCTTGCTGTAGGACTCTAAGAAAAAATAAACGATCATTCTAAATTGATATTTTGTGAAAAAAATACTTATAGCCCCTTTTAGTGGTTAATTTAACCTTAAAATTATTCATTTATCACCGACATTCACCATTTTCAAGAAATGTCTCAAACAAATAATATAAATTCAATCTCTTTCCTTCTTTATGTTTTTATCCCATTTTACCTATTTTACAAAAAGTCTTTTTACCTTCTTATAGGTTTAATTTTTCATTTATTTTTCTATTCACAATCCTTGTAACATCTTCAAATATTTCATCTTCGCTTCTATTGGCATCGACAACCTTTATCCTATTTGAATTATTTTTTGCTATTTTATGGTATCCATCTTTTACTCTATCTAAAAATAACTTTCCATGAATGATTTTTTTTTCAATAAATTCTTCTTCAAATCTCATTTCACTCTCATCGCTAAAAGAAGCTGATCTTTTTAGGCCAATATTCGGTTCAATGTCCAAAATAATGGTTAAATCTGGAATTGCCTCCTCTACAACCAAATGATTAAGTTGTCGAATTGTATTGATATCAATTCCTCTGCCATAACCCTGATAAGCAGTTGTCGAATCAAAAAAACGGTCTGAAATCACTATTTTCCCTTCTTCTAACGCCGGGATGATATTTAAGCGTACATTTTCTGAGCGTGATGCTAAAAATAACAACATTTCTGCTTTATAATCCATACCGTTATTCTTTTTGTCCAATAAAATTTTTCTGATTTTATCACCAATTTTAGTCCCACCCGGCTCTTTTGTTAGCAATATTGGTATATTTCTTTTTTTTAGCGATTTAAAAAGCTTTTTTACTTGAGTACTTTTTCCGCATCCTTCCAAGCCTTCAAATGTAATAAATAAACCCTGTTTCATCCTACCCTCTTCAGTAATATTTCCCATTTTTTAAAAAAAATGCATAAATATTTATTAATATTCTTTAATTATTTATCTTTAATTAATGTTCTGCAAATATCGGTTAAAGTAATGATTCCTACTAATTTCTTATCCCGGATTACAGGCAATCTTTGAACTTTATTGCGAATCAATAAATCAGCAGCTAAAACTTCGTTATCGTTTTCATCCACTGTAATGACATTTTTTCGCATGAAATCGCTTATCGGGTGATTGGAATTTTCCTTCAAGCTCTTCGATAGCTGGATAAATTCAGAAAAGATAGATCCACTATTTACAATTCCCAGATAATTAGGAAGTGTTGCTTTGATAATGTCATGCTGGGAGATAAATCCGATGACTTCCTGCTCTTTATTTACGACCGGCATACCGGTTATTTTATGGCGTGACAACATTTCCAATAGATTAAATAATTTGCAATCCGCCAGTGCGCTTGTAACATCCCGTATCATTATTTCTTTTATCTTCATCTATGCTTGTAACTCCCTATTATTTTTTTTATAATTTTGCGATTTTAATGCAATTTCTACATTTATCGACCTGTTCACGTGAATCAAATTCTTCTTCCTCGCTGAGAGCACTTGCCAAAGCACATGACATGGAAAATTTTATCGCTTCCTCCAGAGTTTTATCACCTTCAGTCAATGCTACGGCAAGACCTGCAACTAAAGCGTCTGCTGCTCCGATTAAATTGACAATCTGCTGATGTGATGACTCTGAAAACCATAGGTTATCTTTGGTTGCAAATACATCTTTTTCCAATTCAAAAGAGACAACACTTACTTCCGCTCCTCTTGCAACGATTTCCTTCGCAGCTTTTATGGCATTTTCTTTGCTATTTATTTTTATACCGAAGACTTCATTTGATTTTCTAAGATCCGGTTTTGCAAAAAAAGGTTGTTTTTCCAATCCTTTGGCAAATTCTTCTCCGGAGGCATTTAATATTGATCTTACACCTCTATCTTTGGCAATCTCTATCATTGTAGCATAAATATCTTCAGGTACTCCGGGAGGAATACTTCCTGAAAGAGCGACCATTTCACTTTGAGACATAATTCTATAAAAAATTGATAAAATCATCTCTACATCGTATTCAGTTATTTTGGGTCCGGTTTCGCTCAGTAAAGTATGGTGATTGTGTTTTTTATCATATATAATTGTATTGCTCCTGGTTTTATTTTCAATGTGCCAGAAATTTGTAGTAATACCAAATTTTCTTAAATCCTCTTCTATGATTCGACCTCTGCCTCCTCCCAAAAATCCAATAGCAATGGTTTCTCTTCCGCATGCCCGAACCGCTTTAGAAACGTTAATTCCTTTGCCCCCAGGCTGAATCTTTGCATTATTCACATGATTGTATTGATTTAAATGCAAATCATCCACTTCGAGTATAACATCTAGGGCAGGGTTTAATGTAACGGTGGAAATCATTTTACTGCCTCCCTTAATTCATTTATAAGTTATATTACCTTTAAAATTATATCTTAATCCATCAATTTTATCAATTTTAATTGGTCAAAATAATCGATAGTAAATAGTAAATATTATTTAATAAAGACACGGAGTATAGGCTAACCAGTTAGATGGTTACTTGATTAAGAATACAAAAGAAGTGATAAAATTAGCGTATAAGTAGTAATAAAGTGGATGTAAATTTCGGGGAAAATTCCGAAAGATAAAAATCAGCTTCCAATGTCAAATCAGTGAATTAGTGAATCGGCCGATTAGTAAATTATTCAACCATTCAATCTCAATATGATGCTTTTGCATGTATGGCATTATAGAGTTTTACTAAAACAAATCCGGATATAAAACCACCAATGTGAGCAAACCAGGCTGTTCCACCTTCACCCGGGCGAGCTGCCAGTGAAGATACTCCATATAGAAACTGATAAATAATCCAAAAGCTTAAAACAAAAACAGCTGGTATTCTAACCATTCTGATAAAGAATCCGAAAATAATAATTGTATTTACTTTTGCTTTGGGATAGAGCACCAGATAGGCTCCTAATATTCCAGCAATTGCACCACTCGCGCCAATAATAGGAATGTTTGAATTTAAGTCAGTGACTACCTGTGATAATGCTGAAACAATGCCGCAAATCAAATAAAAAATAACAAAATTTATCCTCCCAAAATAATCCTCCACATTATTTCCGAATATCCACAGAAATAACATATTTCCTGCAAGATGAATAAAACTTCCATGTATAAACATAGAGGTAAATATGGCAGAATAGATTAATGAAGGTCCACTTGTAAACATTTCAATGTTGTGACTTATTTCATATGGGATTAATCCCAAGTAGTATACAAATACATTATGACCGTTAGGAAACAATATTTGTAACAGAAAAACAAGGGCATTACTAACAATAAGCACCACAGTAACCAGCGGAAATCTTTTTGTAGGAATATCATCATAAATCGGAAACATTTTTTTTCACCCTTGATTATTTTATAATGGTTATTTATTCTAAACAATTAACATAAAGTATAAAATTCATAGATAGATTTAAAAACGAAAGTACATGTCTGAATTAATATTATTGTATAGCAACTTGTGAAAATAGTATATAATATCTTTCAACTAATCGCCAACGGAATTTCGGAGCAAGTAATAAATAGTGAGCCGTCTGCAAGAGATGTGGAATAAAAATTAGAGAAAACAGCATCGAGTATCCTTTATATAGGTTACAGTGAAAAGAAAATGCTGAAATAATTGTGGAAATAAAAGCAGTTTTTCTTTTTTATTTTTTTGGTTTTTAGTAAAAAATACAGGCAAATTCATGGAAAGACGAAATGCCTTTTCCAAAACATGAAAAGTGGACCACCAACCTATTCTGCTTTAAATTCGGATGGGCATACTTTAATCCGATTAAAATAATGCAATATTTTCAATATAATTCTAGCTGATGCTTTCCCGTCTCCATATGGATTTATACTTTTTACCATTTCTAAATATTTGCTTTTATCCTTTATTAATTTATTAACTTTCTTGGTTATTCTATTACAATCTGTACCTACCAGTTCTACTACGCCAGCAGATAATGCTTCAGGTCTTTCGGTCTCATTACGCAATACCAAAATCGGCTTTCCCAGAGAAGGCGCTTCCTCCTGTATTCCTCCGGAATCCGTCAAAACTATAAATGATTTTGATATCAGATTAATCATATCTTTATAATTTAAAGTATCCAGAAGAATGATTCTTTTTTTATCCCTTAAAATATTATTCACGGCTTCTCTTATTCGAGGATTTTTATGTATGGGGAAAATAATTAAAACATCGTGATTTCTTTCAATAATTTTTATCAACGCCTGGCATATCTCTTTTAGGGGTTCTCCCCAATTTTCCCTTCTATGTACAGTAACTAATATAATTTTTTTTGAAAATATATCTTTATTGTTTAATGCCGGTTCGATAAAAGAATAAGTTTTCTTCGCAACTGATAACAATGCATCTATAACTGTATTTCCACTAATAAATATTTTTTCACGGTTAATACCTTCTGAGAGTAAATTCGTACAGGATTTTTGAGTCGGAGCAAAGTGGATATCTGCAAGGACACTGGTTAAATGTCGATTCATCTCTTCGGGAAAAGGATAATATTTATTATTTGTTCTTAGGCCAGCTTCGATGTGGCTAATCTTCGTTTTTTGAAAAAATGCAGCAATAGCTCCAGCGAAAGTAGTGATTGTATCTCCTTGCACCAAAACCATATCGGGCCTTTCGGCAATTAGTATTTTTTCTATTCCATGAATGCTTCTACTGAATATCTGCGATAAAGATTGACCCTTTTTCATAATATTTAAATCATAATCTGCTTGAATATGGAAGGTCGTCAACATTTGATCCAGCATTTCTCGATGTTGCCCGGATAATATCACTTTATAATCTATCACTTCCGGGTATTTTTTCATTTCGGAAATAACAGGATACATTTTGATTGTTTCAGGTCTGGTTCCAAATATGACTGCTAATTTAATTCTATTCATAAAGAACCTCTTGTACGCTTGCTTCTTTTAAAATTGTTCTTGCCAATTTATCCGGATATGCTTCTTTGTAAATGATTTTTTTTATACCTGCATTAATAATCATCTTTGCACAGGTTATACAAGGTTGGTTGGTACAGAATAATGTACTCCCTGCAATATTCACACCGCATAGCGCAGCCTGTACAATTGCATTTTGTTCTGCATGTAAACCCCTGCATAATTCCTGTCTTTCACCTGAATTTATTTTATTTTTTTCTCTTAAACAACCTATATCTAAACAATGGTCTAATCCTCTGGGGGCTCCATTATATCCGGTTGTCAATATTTGTTTATCTTTGACGATAACTGCGCCAACTTTTCTTCTCAAGCAGGTGGAACGCCTGGATACCAATTGAGCGATTTTCATAAAATATTCATCCCAAGATGGACGATTCATAAACCAAAATCTCCTTAATTCTTTTAAGAATTTCAGTAAATATTATTCATTTTTTATTTTCAACGCACTGAAAAAACATATATTATTTTTGCCGGTTATATTATTTTGTTCCGTATAATCTATCTCCCGCATCGCCTAAGCCAGGAACAATGTATCCATGAGAATTCAATCTCTCATCAATTGCCGCAGTATATATTTTTATATCCGGATGTGCATTTTGTATTTTTTCAATACCTTCCGGTGCCGATATCAAACAAACAAATTTTACATCCAGGGCGCCCATTTTTTTTATATAATCGATACATGCAACAGCTGTTCCTCCTGTCGCAAGCATAGGATCTACAATGATTACTTTACGTTTAGAGATATCTTCTGGTAATTTTGCGTAATATTCACAGGGCTCTAAGGTTTTCGGGTCTCGATACATGCCAACATGCCCTACTTTTGCTGAGGGTATAAGTTTTAATATACCATCAACCATACCCAATCCAGCTCGTAAAATTGCTACAACCGCAAGTTTTTTTCCTGATAATATTTTGCTTCTGGTTTTACAAATAGGTGTTTCAATTTCAATTTCTTTTAATTCGATTTCTCTGGTTACTTCATAGGCCATTAGATTGGATAATTCATCAACCAATTCTCTAAATTCTTTTAATTTTGTTTTTTTGTCTCTGATCAGGGAAATTTTATGCTGTATCAATGGATGATTTATTATAATTACTTCGGACAATGATTCTACCTCCTTATATTTTCTAATTTTTCATTCTATTTATTATGATTGCTTTATTAAATATCTTTTCAAAGATCATTTCGTGGTTATATTAATAAGTTCTTCAATTCTTAAACGATAAAACGATTTTATGTTTTATAAATTACTTTCTTCAATTTTTGACATCTTCTCTATTCTATTAATATGTCTTTCTCCATGACTAAATTCACTAAATAACCAGGCTTTTACAATTTCCCTTGCCAATCCGGTTCCGATTACTCTTCCACCAAGAGTTAATATATTCGAATTATTATGCTGTCTCGTCATTTTTGCAGAGAATACATCACTGCAGAGCGCTGCCCTGATTCCTTTGATTTTATTTGCCGCGATCGACATACCTATACCTGTTCCACAAATCAATATTCCTCTCTCAAATTTTCCGTTTTTCACTTCACTGGACACTTTAAAAGCTATATCAGGATAGTCTACAGCATCTTCATTCATACACCCAAAATCTTTGTAATCGATTTTTAATATGCCTAAGTAGTCCTTTATATTTTCCTTTAAATGGTATCCCCCGTGATCACTGCCTATTGCAATTCTCATTATCATTACTCCTTTTTCTTATTATTTATTGTTATTAA
>CBFCZX010000018.1:0-17034 GCA_965602765.1 uncultured Atribacterota bacterium
AAATCGATTGTCTTACATGATACACTGTACTTCTTGCAACATAGCTTGCACCTGCAGTAGATGCCAGTTTAGATAAATCGAAAGATTGATCAATATTTCCATAAGGCGCAGTTGAACCAAAATGGCCTGTTGGAGTAAGGGGAGAATATTGCCCTCCAGTCATCCCGTAAATCATATTATTTATAACAATTGCGGTAATATCGATATTTCTTCTGCAAGCATGAATAAAATGGTTTCCTCCAATAGCGCAACAATCACCGTCTCCCATAACCACGATTACTTTAAGATCAGGATTAGCCATTTTTATCCCCGTAGCAAAAGGTAATGCTCTTCCATGGGTAGTATTCATAGTACAAAAATCAACATAACCGGTAATTCTGCTTGAACATCCAATACCCGAAACCATCACAACCTTATTCCTATCCCATTTTAAAGCATCGATTGCTCTGATTAATGCCCCCAATACAATGCCGTTTCCGCATCCGGGACACCAAATATTGGGAAACATTTCTTCTCGAATATATTTATCAATTACATTCACATTATTCATTGCATATCTCCTCTTGAATCTTCTTTAAGATTTCTATCGGATTAATTAGTTCCCCGTCAACTCTATTGTGAGGTATTACACGACATTTACCATGAGCACATCTTTCAACTTCCAAAACCATTTGACATAAGTTCATTTCCGGAACAATTATAATATCACTTTTAACAGCCAATTGATTGATTTTCTTTTCAGGAAACGGCCAAATTGTCAAAAGTTTTAACATGCCGGCCTTTATCCCTTTTTCGCGGGCCAGCTTAACTGTTCTTTCTGCAGCTCTTGCGACCGAACCATAAGCAATCAAAACAATATCTGCATCTTCTAAAGAATATTCTTCATAAAGTATTATGTCCTTTAAATTTTTCTGAATTTTATCATGCAACCGCCTGATAAAATGGTCAATTTCAGTGGTATCGGAAGTTGGTAGCCCTTTTTCGTTATGCACCAAGCCAGTAACATGATAAGGATATCCTTCACCAAAACATGCCATCGGAGGAATTCCATCCTCATCCGCTTTATAGGGTAAATATTCTTTAGGAGAAACAGTAGGTTTTTTTCTGTTAATGATTTCTATTTCTTTTCCATCAGGTATTTCTACCTTCTCTCTCATGTGGGCAATCACTTCATCAAGTAGTAAAATTACAGGAATTCTAAATTTTTCACTAAGATTAAATGCTTTTATCGTCAAAGTCAGTATTTCGTTCACGGTAGAAGGTGCAAGTGCAATAATAGGATGGTCGCCATGAGTGCCCCATCTAGCCTGCATCATATCACCTTGAGATGGTTTTGTGGGCAATCCGGTGCTTGGGCCTCCTCGCTGCGCATTTACCAAAACACATGGAATTTCATTGATAATGGCAAAACCTAAATTTTCCTGCTTTAAACACATACCTGGACCGGAGGTTGCAGTTAAGGACTTTAACCCGGCTAAAGAAGCGCCTATAACCGCTGCCATACTGGCAATTTCATCTTCCATTTGCAAGAATTTTCCACCAATTTTAGGTAATTTGCGTGCCATTGTTTCAGCAATCTCAGACGATGGAGTAATGGGATATCCAGCAAAAAATTTCGCTCCGGCTAATAATGCACCCTCAGCGCAAGCTTCATTTCCCTGTAATAGTTTTATAGTTTTCTTGTATTTTACACTATTCATTTTTCCCCTCCGATTCCTCTACGTTAATAGCAAAATCCGGACATCTTAATTCGCAAAGACCACATTTAACACATGCATCAATTTTCTTTGGAAACGGTTTACCATCATGATTGGAAGCTAAAACATCTTTTGGGCAAAATTCAATACAGATTCCGCAAGCTTTACACCATCCTTCATGCACTGATATTTTTGTGGAATTATTTTCGTAGGTTTTTGTCAATTTGGATTTCATATTTCTCTGGCTTTTCCTCCTTCTCTTCTTAAATCTAAAATTGCTAATTTTAATATATTTATAGAACCTTTATCGGGAACGTAAATGAACTCGACAAGGGGAATATGGTTGGGAATTAAGTCTTTCAATTCTTTTTTTCTTCCCGGTGATGTTATAATAATATCTGTGCTAATTAAAAATTTGTTCATTTTTTCTTTGTCATTTGATGTGATAAATTTAAAATTTTTATATATTACACCAGCTTTTCTAATCGATCTAAAAACTCTTTGAGCAAACTTATCAGTAATACATACCAAGCCTATAACTTTTTCCGAGGAGGATACTTGAGCAATATTTACCATGGTTTCCATGAGGGGATCGAGAGAGATTGCAATAACTC
Source organism: uncultured Atribacterota bacterium (assembly GCA_965602765.1). Taxonomy (GTDB): domain Bacteria; phylum Atribacterota; class Phoenicimicrobiia; order Phoenicimicrobiales; family Phoenicimicrobiaceae; genus JAYEGH01. The sequence goes on from CBFCZX010000018.1 coordinate 2,312, forward strand.
TTTTGTGTTTACCATGAAGATAATTTTTAACTTCATCAAAATGAAAAAATGTAGTAACAACCAGATCTAATGATTCTATTTTTTTTTGGATCTCTTCCGGTTTGTTTTTTAATTCGTCTAACAATATGGGAACAATAGAAATTCCCATTCCAAGCTCAATTCCCTTGGCAAAAAAATACAACTGTTCCTGATTGCATTCAATAAAACCGATATTGATATTTTTTAACAGATTTTTCTTTTCATCGATTTTTTCATTAATGATTCTTTTAAATTCATCTAATTCGTAATTTAATTCTAAGGCTTCGTTAATAGCTGCATCAATAATTTCGTCTAATTTATCAATATTACGATTCTTCTTGCTCCTGATATGTTTTAAAAATTTTGGATTTATAAAAGTACCGCGGCCAGGATTTGATAATAATATTCTTTCCAGCACTAATTCTTTATACGCCATACTCACTGTATTTCGACTTACTTCTAATTGCAGTGATAGTTCACGCTCAGTAGGTAATTGATTATTGGCATTTAATTTTCCATTAATTAATTGTTTTTTTATCTGGTGTTTTATCTGAAGATATAAAGGAATGCCGCTATCTTTATCAATATTAATATTCATAAAATATTTTTCCTTAAGCAAAATAAGATATTTCAATATATTGGACTAATGGACTGAATGATTAGTCTTTTTAAATAATAACACGAAATAAATAAAAATCAATAATATTTTTAAAAAAAATTATTATTATTTGTATTTTTACATAAATAAAAAAAGTGGTTCATTATTTTTATAAACCACTTGCATTATTGCCCGGAAATCATTCAGATTTATTTACCCTTTTTAAGGTGAAATTATTGGATGCTACATTCTCTTCTCAACATTTTTTATAATTTTTTCTTTTAGTCCTTGGTTTTTTGTCATTAACTCATTAATAGAAGATTTTAGTTTTTCTTTAATTTCTTCATCTTTAATCATTTTTAAATTTATTTTAACATTTAAAAGAGCACTGTCCAATGCTGCTTCCGCTAATAATGCAGCAACTCCTGCATCGCTTATTACGTTTGGATTACCCTTTTCTGCTACTTCATCGGAAAGGATCAGTATTTCATGACATTTAAAGCCCACTTCAAGTGGTACTTCTGCTGCCAGAATCAATGCTTTCTGCATTTTTTCAGATCTTATCATTTTCTCATTTTCAGTATTTCTGGGCATTTTATAAATTGCCATGAATTCATTAAAGACTTTGATGTCTTCATCAATAAGACGGCTTAATTCCATTCGCAGCTTCTCAGAAGAACTTACCATTCTTTTAAAGTCTTCTTCTACATTTTGGTATTTTTTCTTTCCTATGGTTAAATTTCCCACCATTGAAAGTAACGCTGCTCCTAATGCACCAGCCAATGCAGCGACACTTCCCCCTCCTGGTGTAGGAGAGGAAGAAGCTAATTCATTTAAAAAATTATTGACTTTTTTTTCAATTAACATAGTTTTTTATCCTCCATTCGTTATGATAAATTACTCTATTAAAATTTAAGTCTCTTAAAGCATATAATAATATTTAGAAAAAGACCGATTCTCATTAAATATATCATTGAAAAATAACTGTAAATCTATAATTATTGCCTGCATTGTATTAAACAGAAAATTATTATTGTATCTAATTGTTTCGCTATTAAAACTTTGCAAATTTCAATAATTATATTTATTATTACTTTTGAATCAATTGGGGTTTTTGCTTATTTATAAAATTTAATAAATTTTTTATTTCTTTGAGTTCAATATATACTTTTCTGCCTTTCCAGCCTTTCATAAAATACACTAAGGCTTTATCGTTTCCTTCATTTATTGAAACAGAATCCATTTCTTTAAAATTTAACCTTCGGCTTCTTTGAAAAAGATACATCGTAGTTGTTTTAATCAACAATCCTTCCTTATCAATGAGAATATTGGTTTTATTGGAAACAACCAAAATAAAGAAAAAACCTAGAACACCCAAAGTAACATCCTTCCTTATCAATCCTAAAATGATAAAAAAAACACCTGCTATTATAGAAGAATATTCCAACCATTTTTTCATTTCCTTAGGATTAAACGTTTTTATCATTATTTTCTCCTTTGGTATTTATGTTTTATTTTCTGTCTTTATTACCAAGTGCTAAGATTCTTAGTAAAAAAATAAGAACTACTTATTTTTTTTGTCCTTCAAATAGGCTTCAATAAAAATATTTAATTCACCATCCATAACTGCCTGGGTATTTCCACTCTCAACCTCAGTTCTATGGTCTTTTATCATCTGGTAAGGATGAAAAACGTAAGAGCGTATTTGGCTCCCCCATGCAATTTCTTTCTGCTTTCCCCTAATTCCTTTTATGTCTTTTGCTTTCTCTTCCTGATAATGCTTGAATAATTTCGCTCGCAATATTTTCATGGCAGTTATTTTGTTACTATATTGAGATCTCTCGTTCTGGCACTGAACGACAATATTTGTAGGAATATGAGTTATTCTTACTGCAGAATCGGTTGTGTTAACATGCTGTCCGCCAGCTCCGCTAGCACGATAAGTGTCTATTCGTAAATCCGATTCAATTATATCAATATCTGTCTCTTCGTCGACTTCCGGTATGACTTCCACGGATGCGAAGGAAGTATGTCTTCTTTTGTTGGAATCGAAAGGTGATATTCTAACTAGACGATGGATTCCTTTTTCTGCTTTTAGGTATCCATGGGCAAATTCTCCTGAAACCGTAAATGTAACATTTTTTATCCCAGCTTCTTCAGCAGGAGATATTTCTACGATTTTTGCTGCAAACTTATTTTTTTCAGCCCATTTTAAATACATCCTTAAAAGCATTTCTGCCCAATCCTGAGATTCAGTGCCTCCGGCTCCGGGTCGTATGGTTACAATTGCATTATTTTTATCATAATCTTCGTCAAAGATAAAGACTAGCTCCTGCTTCGAAAAACATTTTTCAAAAACAGATACTTTTTGTAGGATTTCTTCCCAGATTTCTCCATCATTTTCTTCTAAGTTCAAATCAAAAAGTATCTTAATTTCATCCAACATACTCTGTAGGGATGTAAAATTATCTATGGTATTTTTTAGATTTTTAATCTTTCGAATGACCTTATGTGCATTTTTTTGATCAGACCAGAAAGAATTATTAGACATTTCATTTTCTAAGCTTTTTATTTTTATTTCTTTAACAGGCAAGTCAAAGATATACCAGTAATTCATCCATTTTTATTCTAAAGTGTTTTAATTTATCACGGATTTCTTCAATCTCTATATTCATTTTCGATTATTTCCTCTCCTGGTTATTTATTTTGATATAATATTTAAAAATTCTAGCCCATTTTGTTTTTATATTTTTTTATGACCTGTTTTTGCCGCAACAATGTTTATATTTTAATCCGCTCCCGCAAGGACAAGGATCGTTTCTTCCAATTTTCTTTTTTCCTGTATTCTTTGTTTTTTTGATTTCCTTATTATTAGAATGAGAAAAAGGTTTTTTCGCTTCAATCTTATCAGCAAATGCGACTCCTCTAAAGGGTGACTGCGTCCTTTTCTCTTCCTCCTTTTTTAACTGTACTTTATAAATAAACTTAACCACTTCTTCCTTGATGCTATTAATCATATCCTGAAACATATTGTAAGCTTCAAAATGATATTCCATTAAAGGATCTTTTTGTCCGTAAGCCCTCAATCCGATTCCCTGCTTTAATTCATCCAGTCGACGTAAATGATCTTTCCATTCCCTATCGACAACCTGTAGTACAATAATTCTTTCTATCTCTCGCATAACAACTGGTGTAAATTCACTTTCCTTTTTTTCATATGCTTCATGAGTTTTCTCAGTCAGTAAATCCTGTAATTTAGGAATAGTAAAATGAACGATTTCTTCCTGATTAAAATTCAGTTGGATAGAAAATATTTGTTTCAGGTGTATTTTTAATCCTTCCCAATCCCATTCTTCGGGAAATACTTCCTTATTGGTATAAATACTTAAAATATTTTCGATGGTATCTTTTACCATGCTTAATGCATGTTTTTTAATATCTTTACTTTCCAGGACCATTCTGCGTTGTTCGTAAATTATTTTTCTTTGATATTCCATTTCGTTATCAAAATCCAAAAGCTGTTTTCTTATTTCGAAATTTCTACCTTCTACTCTTTTTTGTGCGCTCTCTATTGATTTTGTTATGATGGGATGTTCAATCGGAATATCTTCTTCCATTCCTAGCTTACTCATTACACCGGAAATTCTATCAGATCCAAAAAGTCTCATTAGATCATCCTCCAAAGAAAGGAAAAAACGAGAAGAGCCTGGATCCCCCTGCCTGCCTGACCTACCTCTCAGTTGATTGTCAATTCTTCGACTTTCATGCCTTTCTGTTCCTACAACATGCAATCCTCCTAATTGAGCAACTCCATCGCCCAATACAATATCAGTGCCTCTACCGGCCATGTTTGTTGAAATAGTTACCTTGCTGTTTTGACCTGCCATAGATACAATTTCTGCTTCACGTTCATGGTTTTTTGCATTTAATATGCTGTGATTTATTTTCTCTTTCTTTAATAAACGACTAATTCTCTCTGATTTATCAATTGAAACTGTGCCTACCAAAACAGGTCTTCCTAAATGATGAATGTCAACAATTTCTTTAACGACTGCTTTAAACTTTTCCCTTTCTGTTTTATAAATCACATCTGAAAAATTATACCTTTCCAATGACTGGTTTGGAGGAATCACGACAACCGGTAAATTATAAGTATGCGTAAATTCATCTTCCTCGGTCTTGGCTGTTCCTGTCATGCCGGCTAGCTTTTCATATAACCGAAAATAATTTTGAAATGTAATGGTTGCCAATGTTTGGTTTTCCCTTGCAATTGTCACTCCTTCTTTCGCTTCTATCGCTTGGTGCAATCCATCGCTATATCGCCTTCCAAACATTAATCTACCGGTAAATTCATCCACAATAATCACTTCGCCATCTTTTACAATATAATCAACATTGTTTTTGAATAATTTATGTGCTTTTAGCGATTGAATGATATGGTGCTGTAAATTCATATTTTTTTCATCATAAAGATTGCCTATCTGTAATAAAGTTTCAATATGGGCAACTCCCTTTTCGGTAAGAGACACCGTTTTTTCTTTTTCCAAAATTTTATAATCAATTTCTTCTTCTAATCGAGTTGTAATGCGATTAATTTGTTGATAAATTTTGGTCGACTCCTCAGAAGGGCCAGAAATGATGAGTGGTGTTCTAGCCTCATCAATTAAAATACTGTCTACTTCATCAACAATCGCAAAATGATATCCATTTTGAACGACATTTTCCAAACGAATTGCCATATTGTCTCTCAAATAATCAAAACCAAATTCATTATTAGTACCATAAGTAATATTCGCTTTATAGGCTTCTATTCTATCATTTATATTCATATCGTGTTGAATAAAACCTACGTCCATGCCTAAAAATTCGTAGATTCCTCCCATCCAAAATCTATCCCTTTTTGCCAGATAATCATTCACAGTCACTACATGTACGCTTTTCCCGCATAAAGCGTTTAAATAAGCCGGCATGGTGGCAACTAATGTTTTTCCTTCACCTGTTGCCATTTCGGCAATCTTCCCCTGATGCAGTACAATGCCCCCGATAAGCTGCACGTTAAAAGGACGCATCTTAGTAACTCTTTTAGCAACTTCACGCACTACGGCAAAAGATTCAGGTAAAATATCATCCAAGGGTTCTCCCTTTTCCAGTCTTCTTTTAAATTCACCAGTTTTCTTTTTTAAATCCTCATCCTTGAAAGTGATTATATCATCTTCGTATCTATTGATTTTTTCTAAAATAGGTTGAATTGTTTTCAACTCTTTCTCATTCGGATCTCCGAATATTTTTTTTGTCCAATTAAACATAACTTTTTTCCTTTTTTAAACCTGTTAATTTGTTTTTTATTCTCGATTAAACGGTCCTTCATAAATATTTGAGTCATTTTATTTAGCAAATTTATATTGAAAAATTAAACCTGTTCCAATTCTTTCTTCATAGATTGGGAAATATTAATAAAGCAATCCCTAACGCATGTTAAAAAAATGTCAATATCCTGGCAAATTGCCTGAACAAACATTTACCGTAAATCAATCAGAAAAATCTTACACATTTGTAAAAACGCTATCTCAGGTTCAATCAAATTATATCCTATCACCTATGTCCGTTTCAATGATAGTAAATTTTTGTATTATTCTATCCATGTTAAAAAGATTCCGGAATATCAGCATTTATTTTATTATAAAATTTGAGAATCTATAATTTGTATCTTGGGATAATTTTAATGGCTTTTATTGGATATTCAACTATCTTTTTTCACAAGCATCGCGTTTTGTATTAAATTAAATACTCCGTAAAACATGAGAAAATCACCTACGCTTACCACGGAAGGATCAGGGAAAGGACGACTGAGCGGAATAACATCAGCTAAAAATCTAAATAATGTCTTATCACTTATTAATACATGTGTAACATAAGTTCCTTCTTTTAGGTTTTGGACAAAATCATGTAAGCCAGCTCTATGTAAGCTTGTTAACAAAACGGGCATTTGACCGTTATTTGCTAAAATCACAAAAAAATTTAAACCTATACCTAAAGCAATTAAATTAATGCCTTTTAATGCCTGATTATACCAAGCGACATATAGAAGTAAAATGTATGAAAATATCATTGGATAGGCGCTGAAACGCAACACTAACGGTATTTTTTTTCCTCCCAAAAAAATTAATCCGGCTTGAATGAGGGCAGCAAGTATAATCAATTCCATTTTTTTAATTGAGATATGTGTTAAAGCGTTTAAATTTCCTTTTCTCAGTAAACCTACTAAAACTGACATAATGATGATATAAAGATATAACATGTTAATCTTCCTTTTTTCTTTCGAGGATTGAGAGGAATGCCTTGACTACTTCAGGATCAAATTGTTTACCCGATTCTTTCTTTAATTCTGCAATTATCTCTTCCTGGCTTAATCTTTTTCGATAGGGACGATCAGATCCCATGGCATCAAAAGCATCTGCAACTGCAATAATTCTTGCAGGAAGAGGAATTTCTTCATCTTTTATTCCATCAGGATAGCCATTCCCATTAAATCTTTCATGATGATGATAAATAGCCCGATACGAGTGTTTTAAAAAATCTACCGGTTCTATAATATTTGCACCCATTATGGTGTGTTGTTTTATTTTCATATATTCGTCGAAGGTCAATTTATCGTCTTTTCTTAAAATTTTGTCCTCTATGCCAATTTTTCCTATGTCGTGCAGCAATGCACTATATTCTATGTTTTCAATTTCCCGGTCTGGTAATTTCATTTGCTGAGCTAAGGCGACAGCATTTTTAGATACTCTCTCGGAATGACCTTTAGTATATGGATCTTTTGCATCAATTGCAGCAGCTAAAGCTCTAATCGTATCCAAATATACCTTCTGCATTTTTGTATATAATTCAAATGAGCGGCGCGCCAGTAATAACGGAAGAAAGAACAATAAAATTCCTATAATCCCCACTTCTGTATATACAATTGCCATAAGCAATCCCATAGGAGCTTCAGCAATATAACTGGGTACTGTATCCCGAATACTCATTCTCCAAATCGTTCTCATGTTTTCCTGTTGAGATAATAATACCACAAATGAAAATAGAGTAATATTTACAATACAATAAGTACAAGTACAAATGAATGCCGGAAGAATATAATGAATAATATCTTTTGCTCCAATGAATCCACCTACTCTTTGATAAACGATTCCGGCAATGCCTGTGGTTAAGGCATATTGTGAAGCATTAAATATTATTTTATACCAAGGAATTTTACGTTCAAAAATTTCGCCAATCATTGCTCCCAGCACAGTTATCGACATCGCAAGAGCTGGTCCATAGACTAATATAAGTAAAAAATCAATGGGGAAGCCGATGCTTATGACACCACCAATCGGTAATTGTACTGGAATAAATTCGGCAATGGTAGAAAAGGTAAGAAAAAATAAAAAGGGAATCCATATTTTGGAAAATGAAGGCATGGAAGGCAATAAATATAAAAAAAGAGCAATAGCAGCAACTGTTACTACTCCAATATATAATCTTAGCTTTAATGTCAAAATAAGTGTTCCTCCAGAATGCTGAACAGATTAAGCCGGCAAAGCCTTAATCTTTATATCTATCTCCAGCTGTATTTTGCGCCACCGGCTAATAAAAGAGCCATGACACTAATTAAAAAGCTGATTAATTTTGCTTTATTAATTTTCATTTTGCACCTCCACGGTTTCAATTTTTTTCAAAATTTCTAACCGCTTCGCTTCGCTCAAATGTATAATTACATCAATTATTGCATATCTGAAATTAATAAAGGCTTACCGGCTTAATTGCTTATTTTCCTTTCATTAGGATTCTGCGATTTGCGGCTTTGAGCATAGCTCTAACCACAGCGTGATTGACATCATTATTTTCCACGGCAGAACCGACTAAATTCTCCTTTTTATTTGAATCAATTAAATCCAATGAAACAACAATTAATTTTTTTTCACTTTCTAATTCAATTTTCTTTATCTCGTCAATTTGAAAAAAAACATAACCCTCCAAAAACGAGTTGATTCCCTCCATTGCGGCTTTTGCGACCAAGTATTCATAATTTTTTTCCCAATTTACACCAGACATTTTTCCCGAATATAATTTACCATTATTCTCAAAATCAACCACTACTTCAAAGTGATTTCCGTTATTAGTAACCTTCACGTTGGCAAGTTTTAACCTGGGCAATGGTTTTGTATCATCCGCCATATGGCCATTATCTATTTCGTCATCTTTTACCTGTGCAATGCTTATTTTACGATAATCAACTTCAATATTGTATTTAGCCAGCAATAATGATTCAACATCTCGAATGATTTTTTTCGGATTTGACGTATGACTGGTTATGATATGTATTTCCTTTATATCATTATCGTCTGATAAAATAATTTTCGCGAAAAGAATATCATTTAGATTTTTTAAAAATTTCTCAATTTCTACGATATTATAATTAAACTTACGAGGTATGATATAATTCCTAAAGGAATTTAATTTTTTTGAATTCACGATTCTCTCCTTAGAATTCAGGTTCAATTAATCCAAAATTTCCATCTTTTCTTTTATACAAAACATTTACAATGTTTGTCTGGTCATTTGCAAATACAAAAAAGCTGTGTCCCAACAAATCCATTTGCATGGCTGCCTCTTCAACAGACATCGGCTTAACAGCAAACCTTTTCGTTTTAACTATATTATAACTTTCATTTAATACTTTTTCTGGAAGTCCCGATTCATCCTTTTCGATTTCATTTTTACCCGTTATGGCATGCGGGTGGGGTTTCTTGAGGTATTTTTCCTTGTATTTCTGAATCTTTCTTTCCAGTCGGTCAACAACTTTATCGATTGATGCATACATATCACCAGTTTCCACCTCAACCCTTATAATCGCTTTACTTGCCTGTAAAGTCACTTCAACAATCTGTCTTTTTTTTTCTACACTTAAGGCAACCGTCGCTTCCAGTATGCTATCAAAGTGTTTATCTAATTTGTTCAATTTTTTTTCTAAATAATTACGTAATGCCTCGGTAATCTCTATATGTCTTCCTTTGATAATGGTTTTCATTTTTTCCCTCCTGGTTAATGATTTTGTCTTGTCTGTTATTAATATTCCCCAAATAAATGAAAAATCCTTCTTAATTTTAGAGTTTTTTTAGATTTGAAATATTGTTCAATTAGAATAATTCAAATTTTATTCCGCCTCTCCTTAGACTGACCTGGTCTTTGCCCCCACACTCGCCTGCTGAGAGTTTCGCTCAGAATATTTTTCATCACTACTACCCTTCTCTTATAAAACTTACCGGTTAAGGTAAAGGCAGGACTTACCCCAAAGCCGCACCATGCTCGTTAACCGAAGTTAACTTACGTGGGTCGTTTCGCCTGCGACTGGCTTCGACTTTCAACCACAGCTCTAAGGAAAGACGGTCAGCGATTCCAACATTCCTCTTGCCAAAGTTAAAACCCATACATGCCTTGCTAGAGCTTTTTTCAATTCTCTTGAACATTCTGTAACGGTTGCTCCTGTCGTAAAAACATCATCAATTAATAAAATATTTTTATTTTTCAGACTTTTCGGTTTTTTGACTAAAAAAGCTTTGAGTAAATTTTTTCCTCTTTCTGATTTTGATAATTTTACCTGGGAAGTGGTTATTCTATTCTTGATTAAAAGGTCCTTATTTACCGGAATAGAAAAGTAATTTCCTATTTCTACCGCTAATAAATAGCTTTGGTTAAAGCCTCTTTTTTTCAAATCATTATTATGCAAGGGAACCGGAATTAATAAATCAATTCCCTGGAATAGCTCTTTATTGCCTAATAAATAATTGATTAATAATCTGCCCAGTGGTTTGGCTAGTTTTTTTTCCTGATAATACTTAAAAAGATGGATACATTTTTTTAATGTATTATCGTAAATCCCGACTGAACGAGTATAATCAAAAAAGTAATGATGTTTTTTACAATTCACACATAAGATATTATTGTGATTTAAAAAGAAACTGGTTCTGTTTAAAGGTTTACCACATTTCGCACAGCAGGGATTTTCAATGAATTTTATTGTTTTTAGACATTCTTCGCAAACTGAGTATCCCATAGACTCTCGAATAGGTTTTCCGCATACCTTACAATATAAAGGAAATACTACGTTTAATAATCCTTCTTTTATATATTTTAACATATTTTGACAATTCATTCTATCTTAATTATTGCTTATTTGTTTGTTTATTAATGGCTTCTGTTTGTTTTAAGAGCTATCCGGTCCGAACTAGGTTCCCATTTTCCATGAAGAAAGATATTGTTCCTGCTCTGGGGTGAGCTTATCAATTTTCACACCCATCGATGATAATTTTAATTTTGCAATTTCACTATCGATATCTTCCGGAACTTTATATACTTTCTTATCCAGGGTTTTCCCTTTTTTTACAAGAAATTCCGCTGACAACGCTTGATTTGCAAAACTCATATCCATTACACTAGCCGGATGTCCTTCGGCCGCAGCAAGGTTTAATAATCTACCTTCCGCTAATAAATTTAATTTTTTTCCGCTTTTCAGGGTGTATTCGTCGATATATTCCCTAATTTTCTTTTTACTGTTTGCCATAGACTCCAGGGAATTAATATTAACTTCTACATTAAAATGACCGGAATTTGCAATTATGGCACCATTTTTCATTAATTTAAGTGCATCAGTAGAGATAACATTTATATCGCCGGTTAGTGTAATAAAAATATCTCCTATTTTTGCAGCTTCAATTATCGGCATTACCCGGTAACCCTCCATGACTGCTTCTAGTGCTTTCATTGGCTCAACTTCCGTAACAATCACCTGGGCACCCATACCGCTTGCTCTCATGGCTAAACCACGGGCACACCAACCATAACCACAAATAACGAATTTTTTTCCCGCAATTAGAATATTTGTGGCTCTCAGTAAACCATCAATCGTACTTTGACCGGTTCCATACCGGTTATCAAAAAGATATTTTGTCTGCGCATCATTGACGGCGATAATCGGATACTTTAAGGCATTATCTTTCTGCATACTTTTAAGACGAATTACTCCTGTTGTTGTTTCTTCACTGCCACCAATTATTTTATTGAGTAATTCGGTTCTCTGGGAATGAATGGTAGAAACTAGATCGGCTCCATCATCCATGGTCAATTCCGGCAAATAATTTAAAACACTTTGAATATGTTGATAGTAGGTATTTTTGTCTTCGCCTTTAACTGCAAATACCGAAATACCATCATTTTTTACCAGGGAAGCAGCTACATCATCCTGAGTACTTAACGGATTTGATGCACATAAAAAAACCTCTGCACCTCCGGATTTTAAAGTTCTTGCCAGATTAGCCGTTTCAGTGGTAACATGTAGGCAGGCAGCAATTCTTATATTTTTCAATGGCAGATACTTTTTAAACCTATTTTTTATACTAGATAAAACCGGCATTTGTTTTTCAGCCCAATTAATCCTTTCTTTCCCTTTTTCGGCTAAACTTATATCTTTAATTGCATAATTCATTTTTTATTCTCCCTTCCTTAACGAACTTTTGAAGATAACTAACTTTCCACTTCCTGATAGATTAAAGAATCCGGATTGCTCTCTCATATGAATTGACAATAAGAATAGATTTATTTTTTAACATTATGTACACGTTTTCAAGTTGAAATTTATAATTTTGAACTTTATTTTACCAAATTAAAGAATAATTAATAAATCTGGTATATCTTTTTTTCTTCTCGAATGGTTGAGGCAGGACCATGCCCGGGATATATTTTTTTCCGCTCGTCCAATTGAAAAAGTTTTTCCTTGATAGACCTTATGATATCCGGATGTGAACCTCCCGGCAGGTCAGTTCTGCCTATCCCCTGAGCAAAAAGAGTATCTCCTGTAAATACAATATTCTCTGCTTCAAGACAAACGCTTCCGGCTGAATGTCCGGGAGTGTGAATAATTTTAAAATACAGTAATCCCAGTGAAATTTCAGTCCCTTCTTTTAGAAATTGGTCAGCCGGAGGAGATATCAAATCACTGCCCGACAAGATGGAAAGATTTTTCCCTTTATCTACCAACATCTCTGCATCAAGCTTATGAATGAGAATTTTTGCTGAAGTTAAAGACTTGAGTTTCCTATTACCTGCAATGTGATCATAATGTCCGTGAGTATTGATAATGTATTCCAATACAAAATCATTTTTCCTTATAGTATCTAAAATCAATCCGATTTCTTCCTCTGAACCGGGATCGATAACCAATGCTTTTTTAGTCTTTTTGCAAGCAACCAAATAACAGTTTGCTTCCAACATTCCGACTACAAATCTTTTCAAAAACATATACTCCGAATTCCTTTCGATATAATGATTTTAATAATTACCTAGATTATAATGCTTTATAATCAAAAAACTTTTTATTTATAAAGATGAGCATCTTTTAAAATTTTTCCTATTACCTTATTTGCCTTTTTTAATATTTGGGGATAATTGGAAACAATTCCATCTACTCCGTATAGTATAAATCGTACCATGTCAATCTCATTATTTACAGTCCAAATGTAAACTGTTTTTTTTAAAGTGTGCATATGGATAACATATTTTCTAACTAAACGATAATAAGGATTTAACCCATCCAGCTCATTCACGTATTTTTTGCTAATAAACAATTTATTACATAATGCATTTACTTTAACATGAGGATATTTTTTCTTTAATAAAACAGCTGTATTCAAGTCAAAAGAAGAAAAGAGTATGCGATCATTCCCAAAATGATCGATTGTTTTAATAATTTCATCCAAGATTCCTGGATAATATTTTTCTCCCTCTTTTATTTCAATATTCACAAACAGTTTTCCTTTAATTATATCAAGTACTTCATGGAGTAATGGAATGCGTTCGCCGATATAACTTTTAAATCTTCCTTTCTTTAACTCAAATAGATTTTTCTTCTTAATTTTCAATTGCGCAGAGGCAATTTTACTTCCTGATATTTTTGGGAAAATAAGTTTTTGTACTTTATCAAAATACTCATCATTCCAATGCAAAAAAAAGGATATTCTTTTCTTGGTAATTTGTTCAAAAATATTCAGATAAAATATATTTTTTCCGGTTCCCCTAAATTCTAAAAAATATATTTTTTCCTGGGGATACTTTTGGTAAATCATCTCTTGATTTTTAGCAAATGGGATAGATATATCATATTTTTTTAATTCTTTATAGGTAAAATCCCCAATATTGCTACCCGTACCATTTATTCTTTTTAAATTCCCATCATGAACAACAACCAGTTTTTTGTCTTTAGTCATATGCACATCCAATTCAACACCATCTATGCCAAACTCGACAGCTTTTCTAAAACCGGATAGACTGTTTTCAGGAGCAATGCTCATTACTCCTCTATGACCAATAATAAGCGGTAATTTCATTTATATACCTCTATTAAAATGTTATTCTAAAAATACCTTTTCAAAACAGATTATCATCATCTTCATTTTTAAATCAATTGGCTTGTTTAATATTCTAGAAGTTTTTTTCACTATCCAAAAGAATTGTAACCGGTCCGTGATTAAATATCTTAACCAGCATCATAGTCTGAAACTGACCAGTTTCAATCTTTAGATGATATTTTTTTAAACAACTAACAAAATATTCATATAGTTTTTCGGCTTTATTGGGAAGTGCAGCAGAAATAAAACTAGGTCGCCTGCCTTTCCGGCAATCACCATAAAGTGTAAATTGAGAAATCACTAAAATTTGACCATCGATGTCTCTGATTGAAAGGTTCATTTTTTCTTCTTCATCTTCGAATACCCTTAAATTCACTATCTTGTCTGCTAAATATTCGGCATTATTTTCTGTATCTTCTCTGCCTACACCCAATAAAACAACTAAACCATTTTCAATTTTCCCTATTTCATTCCCCTTAACTTCAACGGAACCCTTTTTTACTCTTTGAACGACTGCTCTCAAATATATCCCCCTTAAAAACCTCTGATAGCAAAAAGCTCTAAAAAGTTTTTGCTCTTTTTATACTCAAAATACTCTTTATTTTCATCAATTTATTCGATATCTCTTTTAATTGCTCAAGGCTATTAATCGAAAAATTTATATC
>CBFCZX010000019.1:0-16837 GCA_965602765.1 uncultured Atribacterota bacterium
ATTCCTTCAAATTTTTTATCACCAATCCCTGAAACTTCTTTGATGCAATCTATGTTTTCAAAACACCCGTTCTGATTGCGGAAACTAATAATTCTTTCCGATAGAACAGGGCCGATACCCGGAAGACACTGTAAAGCCGCAGCATCAACAATATTGATATTGATTTTAGGGCTTGAGGAATAATTCGTATCACCGGGATAGTTTGATTCATTTAAATTAAAGACACTATTCCTATCTTGTTTTTCAGGATCTTGAGAAGGCCTAAAAGGAACTATAATTTTTTGACCATCATAGATAAAAGCGGCAAGGTTAATTGCATCAAGATTGGCTTCTTCGATCTCTCCTCCGGCCATCTTTATCGCATCAATCACTCTATCTTTATCTTTCAATTGATAGACTCCCGAATTTTTGACAGCACCGGCTATGTGGACAATTATGGGGGATTTTTCTAATATCTGAGGCTTATTTTCTTCGTTCGGTTCTATGCGAGTCATCATCTCTATAGGTTCAGGCGAACAATAATTTTTGTATAATAATATTCCTAAACCCGTAATAATAAATAACAACAATACAATAACGGCAATTTTTTCCTGATTGGAAAGGTTCATTTTTGTATCTCCTATATCAATCATTGCTGAAATAATTTTGCATTAATTATTGCTGGAATATCTATTTTTACTATTTTCCCTTTTCTCGAAAGTATTCCTTTGCTTCTCCTACAGTGTGCAGAGAACCGGTTATGCAGATCAAGTCATCTTTTCCTGCCATTTTCATAGCAAACGCAATAGCAGATGGAACATCCTTTTTGATAAAAATATTCTCCTTATTCTTGTAATAAGCAATTTCATCATACAGTACATCTGAAGGTGTTGCACGATGACTTTTTGCCATGGTAACAATAACCGCATTGCTCATTGGGACAATAATTTCTATCATCTTTTTAAAATCTTTATCTGAAAAGATGGCCAGAACGAGAATAAGTTTCTTAAAATTAAATATCTCGCATATGGCATTTTTCACCATTTCTATGCCGCTTGGATTATGAGCACCATCCAATAATAGTGCAGGTTCTTTCTGGACAATCTCCAATCGCCCTTCCCACTTCGCTTTTTTTAAACCATTAATAATTGCTTTTTTCGAGATATTTATTCCCTTATATTGCAATGCTTGTAATGCAGTAATGGCTAAAGCGGCATTTTCCGCCTGGTGTTTCCCCAGTAATGGTGTGTGCAGTTCCTTGTAGTCTTCCACAAGACCGAAATAATCAAAAACCAGACCATTGAGGTCAGATTTTTTTATAATATACTTCACATCTTTTCCAAGGGAAAATATTTGAGCCTTTTTTTCTTTTGCTTTTCTTTCAATGGCCTTTAATGCTTCTTCGTATTGATTGGCATTCACTACCAAGCCATTCTTTTTGATAATACCGGCTTTTTCTTCTGCTATTTCCGCTAAGCTATTTCCCAATTTATCCATATGGTCAAAATCAACATGCGTAATGACTGATATCAAGGGTTCACAAATGTTGGTAGCATCCAATCTTCCCCCAAGTCCAACTTCCAATATCAAAAAATCTACTTTTTCTTCATAAAAATAAAGTAAAGCCATCGCCGTAATGACTTCAAAAAATGTAGGATGTTGGCAATCTCTTCTTTTTTCTGTATTGCTGACATGTGGTTGTATTCTCTCTACTAATTCGCATATCTTTTTTGGGGATATCTGCCGGTTATTTATTTTTATTCTCTCTGTAAAATCAACCAGGTGTGGAGAAGTAAAAAGTCCTGTTTTATATCCCTCAGAATGCAACATCATGCTTAATAAGGATGCGGTAGAACCTTTTCCATTGGTGCCACCGACATGAATAATTTTCAATTTTTGTTGTGGATTACCCAAAGAATTAAGCAATGCCGCTATATTGTTCAATCCCAATTTGCTGCCATATTTGATTAAGCCATATATGTAATCCAATGCCCGGTCATATGTTATCATATTTACCTCAGATTTTCTAAATTGCTTTGCAGCCTTTCCTGTATGTTTTTCAACTCATTCGCTTTCTTTTTTTCCTTTTTTATAACATCTTCAGGTGCTTTCTTTAAAAAATCCCGGTTATTGAGCTTTTTGGAGGCAATACTCAATTCATTTAAGGTTTTTTTTAGGCGTTTTTCCAATCGCTTTGTTTCTTCATCGATATCGATAATTCCTTTAAGTGGCATAAATATTTCTATGCCTTTCAATACACCGGTTGCAGAAAATTCAGGTTTATTGATATGCTTATCGATGTTCACTGATTTTGTCTTAATCAGGCTCTTAATGTAATAAAGGTTGTCATTGATTAAGTTTAATTGACTGTCATCATTAATGTTTAGAAATAGTTCAATTTCTTTACCATATGGAATATTCATATCTGATTTTATATTTCTTATGGTCTTAATAATGCTCATAATCTTTTGCATATTTTTTTCAGCACGATCATTGATATGACTCTTATTTTTTTTCGGCCATGGAGCAATCATAATGCTCTCACCTTTATGAGGAAGTTTTTGCCATATCTCCTCTGTGATAAATGGAATAAAAGGATGTAAAAGCCTTAATATATTCTCAAGTGCAAACCACAATACATACTGTGCTGATTCTTTTTCACCTGCATCCTGCTTGTTGTATAGTTTCGGTTTTATAAATTCCACATACCAATCACAAAATTCATTCCATACAAATTCGTAAATTGTTTTTACGGCTTCTCCGTAATTGTACACCTCGAGATAATCTGTGATTGATTGAATGGTCTTGTTCAGTCTTGAAAGTATCCATTTGTCGGCAAGCGACATATGCAGCTTCTTCGGGTTTATTTTGTCTAAATCAAAATCCGTAAGATTACTCAGGGTGAATCTCGAGACATTCCATATTTTATTGGTAAAATTACGAAATCCTTTTATTCTTTCTTCTGAAAGACAGATAGAGTTCCCTTGAATGGTCAATGAAGCCAGTGTGATGCGTAATGCATCAGCACCAAATTTATCAACAACGGTTAGAGGATCAATAACATTCCCTTTTGATTTACTCATCTTTTTGCCTTCAGCATCTTTAACCAAAGGATTGATAAATACCTGTTCAAAGGGCACATCACCTCCGAATTTTAATCCCAGCATAATCATTCTGGCAACCCAGAAGAAAATGATATCAAAACCGGTGACAAGAGTCGAAGTTGGATAAAAGCATTTCAAGTCCTCTGTATCTTCAGGCCAGCCTAATGTTGAAAAAGGCCATAATCCGGAGCTGAACCAGGTATCCAAAACATCAGAATCCTGTTTGAGATTTTTACTCCCACATTTTTCACATTTTTCCGGATCTATCTCTTCAACATTTAAAGCGCCGCAATCCTGACAATACCATACAGGTATACGGTGTCCCCACCACAATTGCCGTGAGATACACCAGTCTTTGATATTTCTCATCCATTCATAGTAAACTTTTGTCCAGCGAGCCGGTGTAAATTTTATTTTACCTTCTTCTACGATTTTAATGGCCGGTTCTGCCAGTGCTTTCATTCTTACAAACCATTGTTTTGAAAGGTAAGGTTCGATGACGGTATCACAACGATAACAATGGCCTATTGAATGGGTATATGCTTCAATTTTTTTCAGATATTTTTTTTCTTTTAATTCATCCAATAATTGACTTCTGCATTCCAATGCAGTCAATCCTTGATATTTGCCGGCATTTTTATTCATGGTTCCGTTATTATTTAGAAGATTTATTTCCTCCAATTGATGCCTTTTTCCTAATTCAAAATCATTGAGGTCATGAGCAGGTGTAATTTTTACAGCACCGGTTCCAAACTCAAGGTCAACATACTCATCTGCAATAATGAATAGCTCTCTTCCGACTACAGGTAATATAGCAGTTTTTCCAATATATTTTTTGTATCTGTTATCTGTGGGATTTACCGCTATGGCAGTATCCCCCAGCATGGTTTCCGGTCGCGTTGTTGCAACGGTTATAAAATCTTCAGAATCTTTTATGGGATAATTAATATAATAGAGGCTCGCATCTTCTTCTCTTGATTCAACTTCGATATCTGCGATAGCAGTTTGGCAACGCGGACACCAGTTGACTACATAATTTTCGCGGTAAATTAATCCTTCTTTGTAAAGCTGGACAAATACTTTCCTGACAGCTCTTGATAATCCATCATCCAGCGTAAAACGAAGCCTTGTCCAATCACAGGAAAAACCTAATTTCTTTAATTGTTCAATAATATTATTCCCATATTTTACTTTCCAATCCCATACTCTCTCAAGAAATTTTTCTCTTCCAAGATCTTCTTTACTCTTTCCATTTTTTGCAATTTCTCTTTCAACAACATTCTGTGTGGCTATACCTGCATGGTCCGTTCCCGGTAGCCATAGTGTATTATATCCATCCATTCTTTTCCATCTAATCAGGATATCTTGAAGTGTATTATTTAATGCATGTCCGATATGCAGAGAACCGGTAACGTTGGGTGGTGGAATAACAATGGAATAACGATTATCCTTATCATGATTATTTTTTGGTTGAAAATAACCTTTATTGACCCAAAAACTGTACCAGTTTTTTTCTGTTTCTTTTGGATTATATACGCTTAACATATTTGATTGGTCATTATTCATATTCTCTTTCCTCCGTTTGTAAATAATAAAGACTCCTTAATTTCCTAAAGGACGAAAGGAGTCTTTTCGCGGTACCACCTAAATTTTTATACAAAATATTTTTGTATAAACACTTCATGGAGTTGTAACGTAACCAACGGTTAATCTTACTTAAATTTCAAATTAACAGCCCGGGGATGACATTCAAAAATATATTTTTATATTTTCTACTCTTCTCCGAAATGCTTGAATATTTTATCGATATAATCATACTATAGACAAAACCGACTGTCAATGACAACTTTGGTGTCTGTAACCAAAGTTGTCATTTATCTGTTAAAACGGATTCTTAGTCAATGCTACCTTTAATGCTTCGTCAATATTATCAACAGTGACAAAATTTATCTTTCTTTTTATATCTTTTGGCAGCTCTTCAATATTCTTTAAATTTTCTTTAGGTAGAATAATGGTCTTAATTCCCGATTGATAGGCAGCTAGAATCTTTTCCTTTAAACCGCCAACCGGAAGAATTCTTCCCCTTAAAGTAATTTCCCCGGTCATTGCCACATCTTTTCTGACCGGTATCTCAGTCAGAGAAGATACTAATGATGTTGCCATGGTAATTCCGGCAGACGGACCATCTTTTGGAATTGCTCCTTCAGGTACATGCACATGAATATCACAATTTTCATAAAAATTATTTTTTATTTTAAATTTCTTTGATTTCGCTCTGACATAGGTCAATGCGGCTTTTCCCGATTCCTGCATGACATCACCTAATTGACCGGTTAAGGTTAATTTACCTTTTCCGGGAACAACCATCGTTTCAACCGGCAGAATTTCCCCTCCGGCTTCTGTCCAGGCTAGGCCGGTGGCCAATCCAATCATATCTTCTTTTTCAAAATTATCATTTTTATATTTTGATATTCCCAGATAATACTGCAAATTTCTGCAATTAATCTTTGTCTTTTTTTTCTTTTCCCCATAGGCAATCTTCAAAGCAATTTTTCTGCAGATCGTTGAAATTTCCTTCTCCAATCCCCTTACTCCGGCTTCGTGTGTGTACTCTCTGATTATTTTTGTTAAACAGGCTTCGGATATCTCAACTTTACCTTTTTTAAATCCATGATAATTTAATTGTTTTGGAAGTAAATAATTTTGTGCAATCTTAACTTTTTCATATTCTGTATACCCCGGAATATTAATGACTTCCATTCTGTCTTTTAAAGAATATGGTATTTCGTATTCCGAGTTGGCTGTTGTAATAAAAAATACATCGGATAAATCAAAAGGAACTTCTAAATAATGATCACTGAATGCGTTGTTCTGTTCGGGATCAAGTACTTCCAATAAAGCAGCAGCAGGATCCCCTCTGAAATCCACACTCATTTTATCTATTTCATCCAATAAAAATACCGGATTATTCGATTTCGCATTGATGATACCTTGAATGATTCTTCCAGGCATAGACCCGATATAAGTTTTTCGATGGCCCCTAATTTCCGCTTCGTCTCTAACTCCACCCAATGATACCCTAATAAATTTTCTTTCAATAGCCCTGGCAATAGACCTGGTTAAAGAAGTTTTACCAACTCCCGGAGGTCCAACAAAACACAGTATTGCACCTTTTCGATGACTGCTTAATCTTTGAACAGCCAGATACTCCAGTATTCTTTCTTTTATTTCCACTAAACCGTAATGGTCTTCATCTAATATCTTTTTGGTTTGCCGAATATTCAAGTTGGTTTTGTCTTTTTTGCTCCATGGAAGAGACAAAACGTATTCAAGGTAATTGACAATGACACCGCTCTCGGAAGACAAAAAGGGTGTTTTTTCCAAATGCTCAACTTCTTTTAACAATTTCTCTTCTATTGGCTTGTCCAAATTAAGAGAGATTATTTTTTCTTTAAATTCCTCTGATTCCGAATCATTTTTATCTTTTTGACCTAATTCTTTTTCTATTTCTTTTAATTGTTCTTTTAAATAATAATCTTTTTGGAATTTTTCAAGGTTATCTTCAACTTTGTCTTTTATTTGATTCTCAATTTTTAAAATATTTATCTCTTTCCTTATAATCTTTACTAGTTTTTCCAAGCGCTCAATCGGTTCAATGATTTCCAGTAATTTTTGTTTTGCTTCAATATTGATGTTTAAATTCGATGACATTAAATCGGCTAATTTATCCGGTTTTTTTATATTATCCATTGAAAACATAAATTCAGAAGGTAATTTACTATTTAGCTTTAGATAAGACTCAAAGCTTTGAATGGCATACCTCATTAAGGCTTCCGTTTTTATGTTCCTTGTTGATTTAGTTTTGAATTTTTCAACTTTTACTTTTAAATACTCTCTCTCTTCTTCCTCGTTGATTATTTTTGCGCGGTCCAAACCTTCAACCATTATTTTTATTGTGTCATCAGGCAATTTATATATTTGAATAATTCTTGCAATTGTGCCCACACCATATAGATCATCCATTTTTGGATATTCCACTTCTGTGTCTCTTTGAGAGACTACAAAAATATTATTTCTACTACTTATTGCTTCTTCCATAGCTTTTATAGACTTTTCTTTTACAATATATATAGGAATAACCATATGCGGGAATACAACCATATTTTTTAATGGCAATAAAGGTAATATATTTTTATTGAAATTATTTGGTTTTTTATTTTTGTTATCCATTTAAAAAATGAAACTCCCTTTTTTTCTGATAGTTAATTCATTTTACTAATTAACTGATATTTAATTTAATGCTAATTTCCACTTAAGTTAACCTCGCGATAGCAAGCAAGATGTCTGTCCTGTGTATATTGATTTTTCAATTGACTGATTTTCCAAATCATAAATTAGAATAACCAGCTGCTTAATCCCACATCTTCTCTATTTACTAATTACTTCTTACTTATCACTGAATTTCACTAGCGACTATTAACTATTCACTAACGGCTATTTATGCTGTTTCCTTCTTTAATTTTGCTTCAAATCTTTCAATTTTAGGCATTTCTTTTTTATGAATTACTTCTTCGGTAATTGTGCAGCTCTTTACATTTTTTTCGGAAGGTATTTGATACATGATATCAAGGATGGCATCTTCCATGATAGAGCGTAAGCCTCTTGCCCCTGTATTTCTTTTCATGCTCTCGCTTACAATGGCTTCCAGGGCTTTCCGGGTAAATTTCAAATCTACGCCTTCCAGGTGAAATATCTTTTTATACTGCTTTATGATTGCATTTTCCGGATCGGTCAATATCCTGATCAAATCACTGCTTTCTAAAACCTTTAAGGTGGATATAATGTGCAGTCTTCCTACCAGTTCCGGAATCAACCCGAATTTCACCAGGTCTTCCGGTAATACATTTTTAATTAATTGATAAGATTTTTTTAAATTTTCCTTACTTTTTATATCTGCTTTGAAGCCGATATTGTTTTTGCCAACCCTGCTATTAATAATACTTCCCAAACCTTCGAATGTACCACCGCAAATGAATAGTATTTCAGTCGTATCGATTTGAATATTTTTTTCCTGTGGATGTTTTCGTCCACCGGAAGGAGGAACACTGGATACAGTCCCTTCGATTATTTTCAACAAAGCCTGTTGCACGCCTTCTCCGGATACATCCCTGGTAATCGAAGTATTTTCGGATTTTCTGGCTATCTTATCTATTTCATCAATATAGATGATACCTCTCTGTGCTTTCAGCACATCGTTATTTGTTATTCTTAACAGTTTTAATAATATATTTTCAACATCATCGCCCACATAACCAGCCTCAGTTAGAGTTGTAGCATCTGCAATAGCAAAAGGCACATTTAACTTTTTGGCCAAAGTCCTTGCCATTAAAGTTTTTCCACATCCTGTTGGACCAATTAATAGAATATTGCTTTTTTCTAATTCTATCTTTTCTAAATACTTCACTTTTTTCTTTTTCTTTTTATCTAAATTTAATTCATGGTTGCTATTAATCCTATTATAATGATTATAAACCGCAACAGAGAGAATCTTTTTCGCTCTTTCATGTCCGATAATATATTTATCTAAAAACGTTTTTATTTCTTTTGGAGAAGGAATATCTTTCATTTCAAATTTAGCACTTTCCTTTTTCCTTTCCTCTAAAACAATGTCATGGCATATCTTGATACATTCATTACAAATGCATACGCCGGGACCAGACACTATTTTTTTTACTTCGTTTTGATTTTTCCCGCAAAAAGAACAATTCATGCCATTTTCTCCTTTCTTCTACCAAATTTAATCAGTTCTCAAGATGTATGAAATACAAATAATATTTCTTTATATATTAAATCCCTATATAAAAGCCTTTTATTGGCTTTTATATAGGGTTTATTTTATCATTTTATTTATAATTAACTTCACACCATTTTAACCAATTAGACGGTTTTATTTTAGCTTTCCATCCCGATTTTTCATAACTTCATCAACAATACCATATTCTTTGGATTCCTCGGCAGTTAAATAATAATCTCTTTCTGTATCTTTTTCAACCTTTTTATATGGTTGCCCGGTATGTAATGTAATAATTTCATTGATTGTTTTTTTTATTCTTTGCAATTCTTTTGTTTGAATCTCAATATCAGTAACCTGGCCTTGGGCACCACCTAAAGGCTGGTGAATCATAATTCTAGAGTTAGGCAGAGCAAATCGTTTTCCTTTTGTGCCGGCAGTTAATATAAGAGCAGCGCCGCTTGCAGCCATACCCATGCATATTGTTGAAACATCTGATTTTATATATTGAATGGTATCATAGATAGCAATGGTCGAGCTTACGGAACCACCGGGACTGTTAATATAGATAAAGATATCCTTATCAGGGTCACTTGCCTCTAGAAATAATAATTGTGCAATAATCGTATTTGCAGTATTGTCATCAATTTCAGTACCCAAAAATATTATTCTATCTTTTAATAGACGAGAGTAGATATCATAGGATCTCTCTCCCCGCGGGGTTTGTTCTACGACAATAGGAACTAAAGTCATACTGATTTTACCTCCTTCTTTGAAGTGGTTTTCTTTTTACTGATCTTCTCTGAATTTTCTTTCTTAATCTTCTTCTTATTGATTTGTTGGCTTAAATAATCAAAGATTTTTTCTCTTTTTATGGTTTCCCTTAATCCTTCAATATTATTGTTCTTCTTAAAAGTAGCCTCAACTTTAATCGGGTCCTGTTTTATATCCTTGGCAATTTCTGCAATTTTCTTTTTAATTTCTTCTTCTAGAACAGATATTTTTTGGTCTTTTGCAATTTTATCCAGAACCAGTTCCTGTTTCACTCTTTTTTCAGCAACTGCTTTATATTCTTCTCTTAATTTACTTTCATCTGCTTTTATGCTTTTCAGGTAATCCTGTAAAGAAACATTCCTTGTTTTTAAATCTTCTTCCAGTGATTTAATCATATAATCAACTTCCCTGTTGACCAGAACATCCGGAACATCTACTTTACAAGCTTCACTAACTTTGCTGAGCAACTCTTTTTCATAATTATTTTTACTGATGTTCTCAGCTCTTTTTTCTAAATTATCTTTGACTGATTTTTTAAATTCGTCGAGGTTCTTATAGTCGCCAAATTTCTTAGCAAATTCATCATTGATTTCAGGAAGTTCTTTTTCCTTGACCTCCAGTATTTTTACTTTATAAGTAATATCTTTTCCGGCCACTTCACTGTCTTTTGAATCTTTAGGAACCTTAATAATGATATCTTTTTCATCCCCAACAGAACTGCCTATCAGTTGTTTATTGATTTCAGGTGAAGTACTTTTACCTAATTCGATTAATTGTTTGTTCATTTTTCCCTCTTTCAGGGGTATTCCGTCGATAAAACTCTCAGAATCGATGACTAAAAAATCTCCTGCTGCAGCTTTTCTGCCTTCCACCAAATTTAGTTTTGCCTGGCTTTCCTGCATCCTTGATATTTCACTGTCAACATCTTTTATTAGAATATTTACCTTCTCTTGTTTTACTTCGATTTTTTCGAAAGAACCTATTTTTACTTCCGGTTTGACCTGTACTTTAACCTCATAAATCAATGGTTTATCTTCTTCTATTTGAATAATCTTAACATTTGGACGGTCAATAGGTTCAATTTTTGATTGAATGACCGCATCATAATAAGTTTTATCAATTAATTCTTCGGCTGTTTTTTCATAAAAATATTCTTTACCAAAATGCATTTCCAATATATTGCGTGGTATTCTTCCTTTTCTAAAACCGGGTATTTTTACTTTGTATGAAATATCATTAAATGTTTTATTGAGTTCTTCTTTTACTTCTGACTTTTCTATTTCGACCTCTAAAACAACTTCATCTTTTTCCTGTTTCTTTATTTTATATTTTAGCACTAAACAAACCTCCATAATTTCCAGTCATTATAACATCTAAATATAGCCGCAAATAATTTTGCGGCTATATCTGATCAAATATTTTAAATTACTTTTTTTAAGATAATCAATTTCCTTTACTTTAAAAATAAGTGGTGCGAAGGGCGGGACTCGAACCCGCACGGTTTAACCCACTGGATCCTAAATCCAGCGTGTCTACCAATTCCACCACCCTCGCAATAGATGGTAGGCCGTACAGGATTCGAACCTGTGACACCCTGATTAAAAGTCAGGTGCTCTGCCAACTGAGCTAACGGCCCACGATTCAATTACCAAAGTTTTAATATCTTAATATATTTTCCTAAAAATATCAAATTAATTTGGCGCGCTCGGAGGGACTCGAACCCCCAACCATCGGATCCGAAGTCCGCAGCTCTATCCAATTGGGCTACGAGCGCAATTCCAATTTGATTGGGGTGAGCGAGGGGATTTGAACCCCCGACCTCTGGAGCCACAATCCAGGGCTCTAACCAGTCTGAGCTACGCCCACCATATTTATTTTAAAATGGCGCGCCTGGAGGGAATCGAACCCCCAACCTACGGATTAGAAGTCCGTTGCTCTATCCTATTGAGCCACAGGCGCGAGATATTACATTGGAGCGGGAAACGGGTCTCGAACCCGCGACAACTAGCTTGGAAGGCTAGTGCTCTACCAACTGAGCTATTCCCGCAAAGTCGGGGCGAGAGGATTTGAACCTCCGACCCCCTGCTCCCAAAGCAGGTGCGCTGCCAAACTGCGCTACACCCCGAAACAAGAGATATTATATAGTAAATATTTTTATAAGTCAATTACAATATAATAAAAATTTCCCAATTAATTAATTCTATCATTAAGAAATACAGCTTTAAAAATTTGCATCTGATTTTTCAATATTCCTTATCTCTAAATTTATTATTATCCGGACATTTGTTTTAATATTTTCACCATTTTTCTTAAAGCTTTTCCCCGATGACTGATATTATTTTTTATTTTACTATCCAACTCCGCGAAAGTTTTATCATATTCAGGAACATAAAAAATTGGATTGTAACCAAACCCATGATTCCCTTTCGGCATAAAAGATATTTCCCCTTGGCATTCTTCCCGAATAATATGCTGTATGCTGTTTGGCAATATCAATACCAGGACACATACAAATTTTGCACTTCTTTTATGTTTTGGAACATCTTTCATAAGTCTTAAAACTTTTATGTTTTTTTCTTCATCTGATTTTCCCCACCTTGAAGAATATAATCCCGGTTTCCCGTTTAAATAATCAATTTCCAAACCTGAATCATCCGCTAAACACATTTTTCCGGTATAATTAAATCCTTCAATGGCTTTCTTAAGTGCATTCTCCTGATAATTTTTTCCGTCTTCTACGGTGGTAGGTATATTTGGAAAATCATTCAAGGAAAGAATCTTGATATTTATATCTTTCAAATATTCCTTTATCTCTTTAATTTTTCCGTTATTTTTTGTTGCTAGAAATATTTCCAACATACTAATCCAATAATCTTTTTTCAATATTGATGATATCCCTTATCCCTAATTCGGCCAATTTTACTAATTCCTGCATATTATTCTTTGAAAACGGTTTTCCTTCGGCAGTTCCTTGAATTTCAACAACTTCCCCTTTTTCAGTCATAACCATATTCATATCGACTTGTGCATGTGAATCTTCCTGAAAATCTAAATCCAGAATCATTTCACCGTCCACTATTCCGGCACTGATTGCGCCAATGAAATCCGTAATAGGTATTTCCTCGATTTTTCCTTCTGATTTTAGATAAGATAAGGCATCATGGAGGGCAATAAATGAACCAATAATTGCTGCTGTCCTGGTTCCTCCGTCCGCCTGAATAACATCGCAATCAATCCAGACTGTCCTTTCTTCTAATTTGAACAAATCAACGACAGACCTTAAAGATCTACCGATTAATCTTTGAATCTCTGAAGACCGCCCGTTAATTTTTCCCTTGATGGAATCCCTGATATTTCTTAATTGATTAGCTCTGGGAATCATGGAATACTCTGCGGATATCCATCCCTTTTTAGCTCCCCTTAAAAATAAAGGAACTTTTTCTTCTACCGAAGCAGTGCAGATTATTTTTGTATCGCCCATCTGCATCAAAGTTGAACCTTCTGCATATTTTATGTAGTTTCTGGTAATATTGATTTTCCGTATCTCATTAAATTTTCTATTTTTTGACCTAAGCATGTTTTTACTCCTTCGTATTTTTGTGCAATGTTTTTTCTGGTCTTATGTTGTCATAAAATATCATAACAATACATTTCATTCTATTTAAAACCTTTTATCTATATAGAATCAATAGAATTACTTTTTTACTTAAATATTTTTTACGCTATATAACACCTGTAATTACTTCTGTCTAGACAATATAAAATCTGCCATACTAATCAGAAATTCTGCCCTGTTATCGAAAATATTTAGTGCTTTTTTTGCTTTTTTAATTAATTTCTCGGAATCTATTTTTGCTTTTTTTAAACCGACTACTCCCGGATAGGTAATTCTATCTTCGTTTCTCTGGTCCTGCATGATATCCAGAATGTCATCAGTTATTTGAAAAGCCAATCCAATACACTCTCCGTATTTTGTTAAAGCTTTTATTTCTCTTTTTTTTGCACCCGCAAGTATTGCACCCGCTCTTATGGCGGCACAAATTAATGCGGCTGTTTTCTGTTTATATAAACTGCATAAAAAAGCTACAACATTATCATCCGGTTTTTCGTGAATAACATCTTTGATCTGTCCACCCAACATGTTTTCAGTATCTACGCATTTTGTCATTTCTTCAAATAAAAGTAAAATAGTGTTTTTTTTGATTTCTTTGATTTCTATATTTTTTAAAATCATCTTATAAGCATGAACCAGCAATGCATCTCCTGCAAGTAAGGCAATATCTTCACCGTATACTTTATGACAAGTAGGTTTCCCTCTTCTGAAATCATCATTATCTATGCAGGGCAAATCATCATGAATCAAAGAAAAAGTATGGATCAATTCAATGCTGCACGCAGTGTATAATACATTCTTATGGTCCATACCGAAAATCTCTGCAGTTGCCAGCATTAAAATGGGGCGTAATCTTTTTCCACCACTAAATACACTGTAGCGCATAGCTTTGTGAATAATTGGCGGATCTGCATCTTCCGCAGGTAAAATAGCATCCATTGTCTTCTCAATTAAATTTTTCTTTTCTTTTATATAATTTTCAAAATTCATTGCTTTTATTTTCCTTATCATTCATTGTAAAAGGTTTTAGTAAATATTTATCTTCTCCCTTGATGACCAATTCTTCGATTTTCTTTTTCGTGCTATCCAGTTTTTCCAGGCATATTTTTGAAATACCCATTCCTTCTTCGTATAGCTTTACCGATTCATCCAGAGATAGTTCACCTTCTTCTAATTTCTTTACGATACTCTCCAATTTCGAAAGGTAATCTTCAAAGGGAACATTCTTATCAATCTTTTCCTTTTTCATGATTGTCTCTCCTCTTTTTTATCAACCTTGGCTAATAATCTACCATTACTTATGATAACTTCAAAATTATCTGCAATTTTAATATCTTCTATTTTTTTAACAATTTGATATCCGGGAATTTTTCTGCAGACACTGTAGCCCCTCTTAATAACCGACCAGGGATTTAAAGCGTCTAATCTTTGCAAATCTTTTTTGATTTTCTCTTCAATTATTTTTATATTGTTTTTAAGTGTATTTTTTGATTTATAGATAAATTCATCGATAAATTGATAATACTGATTTATCTTGTTTTCCGGACTCAAGTATCTCAAGTTTTTATCCAGATATTTCAATTTTTCCAGCTTTTTTTCATGATTTCTGATGATGGATAGCTTCAACTTGTCTCTTATAGTATAAATATTGTTTAGTAGTTGATTTTTATCCGGTATATTCATCTCGGCGGCAGCTGAAGGCGTGGGAGATCTTAAATCCGCTGCAAAATCAGAGATGGTAAAATCTGTTTCGTGGCCAACAGCAGAAACAATAGGTATTTTTGATTGAAAAATACTTCTTGCAAGAATTTCTTCGTTAAATGCCCACAATTCTTCAATAGAACCCCCTCCGCGGCCAATAATAATAAAATCAATGTCATTAAAATGTTGATTCAAAAAATCGATTTTATAGGCAATATCTCTGGCAGCATTTATACCCTGCACTAGTGCAGGAACAACAACAATATGAATATTTGAAAATCGTCTTATAGAAATGGAAATAATATCTCTGACGGCCGCTCCGGTCGGAGAAGTGATGACTGCAAATTTTTTTCTGGTGAATGGAATCGGTTTCTTATGCTTCTCTAAAAACAAGCCTTCTTCTTTAAGTGCATTTTTTAATTTCTCAAAAGCCAGATACAATTCACCTTTTCCGGCTTCAAGTATTTCCCGGGCATATAATTGATACTCTCCTCTTTTTTCGTAGACACTGATACTGCCTCTTATCTTTACTTTTATACCGTCACGAGGAAGGAAATTTAAATGAAGGCTATTTCCTCGAAACATGACGCATCTTATTTGACTGTTCTCATCCTTTAAAATAAAATACATATGGCCTGAAGAATGCAATTTAAAATTAGATATTTCTCCAAGCACCCATGTATCCTGTAAAATATCATCATTACTGAAAATATTTTTAATGTATTGTGTTATCTTCGAAACCGAGTAAATAATTTCTCCAGTGTTCGTATTCATAGACCCTCTATTTATCTTTAAGCATCTTTTTTATCAATTTTACCTAAAACACCGTTAACGAAACTAAAAGAACTTTTTGTTCCATATTTTTTAGAAAGTTCTACTGCTTCATTTATCGAAACGCTTTTTGGAATATCATCCAAAAAAAGAATTTCACATATGGCTATTCTCAGAATATTTCTATCTATATTTGTAATTCTTTCCAATGACCAATTATCCGTATATTTTTTAATGGTCAAATCAATGCCTGAAATATGCTCTTCAACACATTTGACCAGTTCAAGGCTAAAATCCTTTACATCATCTGTATATTCATCTTCACCAAAAGTGTATTTCGTTACATCCTGTAAGTTAGAATGAGCCAAATCTATTTGAAATAATATTTTTAACGCTAGTTCTCTTGAAAGTCTTCTTCCGCCCATCATTCCTCCCGATTTACTTTTCATTATTATTTCAATCAATTATAGATCCATTTAACATGTATCTACCGGGCTTCTTTTTCAAACATGATTATTTAGAATATTTTAATAAAAAGGTTTGAAGCGATTAAATCTTGTTTGCTTTGCATCTTCTTGGAAAATTGTATTCCCTGAACATGAATATTTATTTCTACGTTTTCTGCCTCAATTTCCTTTTTCAATTCACTTTTTATTTTGTTTTGTATCTCCCAGGCAATATCTGGAATCCTCACGCCATGTTTCAGCACAACAAACAAATCAATAAGGAGATTGTCTTTTTTTACTTCGATTTTTAGAGTCTTTTCACTCTTTTCCTTGATATTTTCCTTTCCTCTTAAAATATCCGCAATTTCTTTCATGATGGTCTTTTTACTTCCCACCAATCCTTTGATATCAGCGATATTTATTTTAACAAGATTTTCGATAGTCTCTCTTGGTACATAAACATTCCCGTAATTAGTTTTTATGGTTTGCATATATTCAGCAACCTCTCATTGAAAAAATAAAATAATTTATATTTTTATCTTGTAATATATTCTAGTTATTGCGAGATAAAGAAAATACTTTTATTAATGAATTAATTTATCAATTCACTCATTGATAAATTAGAATGTAAACTGATTGAAATGACATTTTGCATTTT
>CBFCZX010000020.1:0-16706 GCA_965602765.1 uncultured Atribacterota bacterium
GAGCCACAAAAATTCTTCAGGAAAGAATATTTTCTAATCAAATTATCAATTTTAGTTGGAATTCGATTCCTTTGAGAATAAAGGGACAAAATAAAGTGGAAAGTATTCTGCTTAAGGATGTAAAGACTAACGATGAAAAAGAGGTCGAATGTGACGGTGTCTTCATTTTTGTCGGCTATACACCAAATACTGGATTTCTTAAAAATATCATTCAACTAACCAACACAGGATACATTCATAGCGATGAAAATATGATGAGTTCAGTCGAGGGAATTTATGCATGTGGGGATGTACGACAGAAAATATTACGTCAGGTTATTACTGCGTGCGGAGAAGGTGCCACTGCAGCCTTTGCTGCTCAAAAATATGTCGAAGATTTAAAAGGAACTTCTTATCTTTAGCTCATGAAAGGATAAAAAATGAATTTTGGAATTTCAACAATGCCTCTCGAAGATTATCAACTGGAAAAAAAATTAAATCTTCTTAATGACGCTGGCATTAAATATATCGAAATAAAACCTCAAAAAGGACATTTTGATTTTCAAGACCCGAAATATCTCGATGGCATGAAAAGAAAACTAAAAAAAAATAACATAGAAGTGATTTCTATGCATATGCCTACCAATGGCGTGGATATTTCTTTGATAGATGAATATGAAAGGGTCTGGTCTGTAAGAGAAGTAGAAAAAACTGCGCTTGCCCTTTTAAGATTAGGCGGAGCCATTCTGGTTGTTCATCCGGGGAGTAAAATTAAAGACGCAAAACTAAGAGGGAAAAGGCGTATAAAGAGTGAAAAAAGCCTGGAAGAACTATTAAAATTTTGTGAACATTGGGGAATAAAAATTGCATTAGAAAATACACTGCCTGGTAAAACAGGAGATAGTATCCATGAAATATTGGAACTGGTAAAAATGTTTAACTCAAGAAATTTAGGCATATGTCTTGATACGGGGCATTGCAATATTACTTCAAACCTTTATCATCACACTGATGTTGTTGAATCTTTATTAGAAATAAAAGATTATTTATGCCACCTACATATTCACGACAATTCTGGTAGAGAAGATGAACATTTACTTCCCAACGAAGGAACAATTGATTGGAATAGGTTTTTATGTGCTTTAGAAAATATCAGATACTCGGGTATGTTTATGTTTGAAGTAAGAAAAAAGATAAAAAATGAAGAAATGATCAACAATATCGGAAAATTATTCCAAAATTTAATTCAGGGAAAGAGCAATGAAAGATAAAAAGGGACACCTCTATTGGCTACGAAGAAAACTACCTGATCAAAAAGCAATTAACAAAATGGAAGTTTTATTAAAACAATTAAATCTGCATACTGTTTGTGATAGCGCCCTATGTCCAAATCGAGGAGAATGCTTTAAGAATGGTACTGCTACTTTTATGATTATGGGAGATATATGTACCAGGAATTGTCAATTCTGTGCCGTGACAAAAGGGGTACCTTTACCGTTAGATCCGGAAGAACCGGTTCATATTGCACAAGCTGTGAAATATTTAAAGCTGAAACATATAGTCATAACATCAGTTACTAGAGACGATCTTCCGAATGGAGGAGCTGAACATTTTGTCCGGACTGTTGTTGCAATCAAGCAGCATTTACCAAAATGCACCACTGAAGTATTAATTCCTGACTTTCAAGGTTCCTGGGATGCATTGCAAAAAGTCATTGAATCACCTTCAGAAATCATCAATCATAATATAGAGACCGTAGAGCGCTTATATCCATCAGTGAGGCCAAAGGCAAACTATATTACGTCTTTAGAGCTTTTGCATAGAGTCAAAATAAGCAACCGAAATATTATTACTAAATCAGGTATCATGTTGGGTTTAGGAGAAAAAAAAGAAGAGGTAATCACAGCAATGAAAGATTTGAGAAAAGCAAATTGTGATGTTTTAACGATCGGTCAATATTTACAGCCTTCACCGCAACATTTGAAAGTAATTAAATATATTCATCCGGATGAATTTGAAATGTACAGAAAAATAGGAATTTCTCTGGGTTTTCAACATGTATCATCCGCTCCATTAGTACGCAGCTCTTATCGTGCTGGTGAAGTTTTACGAAATATAATGTCTAAAAAATCTAAAATTATGGCATGATATGATAGAATAATTTCTTTGATATATTTAAATATATCTGGTAGAATTATAGTCAATCAATTAATAAATATAAAAATTATCAAGATTTAGGAGGACGGTTCTGAATGGCCAAGTATGATATAAATAAAATTCGGAATGTTGCCTTTGTCGGGCATGGTGATTCCGGAAAAACTTCTCTCACAGAGGCAATTCTTTATGATTCAAAAATGATTACAAGATTGGGGAATATTGGACAGGGTAATACAACAACCGACTATGATCCTCGAGAAATAAAAAAAGGCATAACCATTAATTCTGCATTTGCATTTTTAAATTGGAAAGATTATACAATCAATATTATTGATACACCAGGTTATCTTGATTTTATCACGGATACTAAATCAAGCATTCGAGTCGTAGATAGTGCCGTTTTAGTTATTTGCGGTGTCTCTGGGGTGGAAGTGCAAACTGAAAAAGTTTGGGATTTTACCGAAGAGTACAAAATTCCCAAAGTCATTTTTATCAACAAATTGGATAGAGAAAGAGCTGATTTTTCCCGAACAAAAGACATGACTAATCAAATTTTTGGTGTATCTCCGGTTGCAGTACAATTGCCTATTGGTAAAGAAGAAAATTTCAAAGGCATCGTAGACTTAATAAAAATGAAAGCTTATATTTACGAGAAGTCAAGCGGGGAAAGACCGATATTTAAAGAGCAGGATATTCCGCAGGATATGAAAGAAGAAGTTGAGACTTTCCGTAATCAATTAGTGGAGGCAGTTGCAGAATATGATGATGAGGTTTTAATGAAGTATTTAGATGGTGAGGCATTGACTGATAATGAGGTTACATCTTGCTTAAAAATTGGCATAAGAGAGAGAAAAATCGTTCCTATCCTTTGTGGTTCCGCTACCATGAATTTGGGAATAGAACATTTGTTAGATTTCATATGTGATTATCTTCCTTCTCCTGCTGAAATGCCTCCTATTTCCGCAAAAAATGGTGATAATCTTGCAGAAGAAGTAGTAGAAAATACCATTGATGCACCTTTTTCTGCATTTATTTTTAAAACTGTGGCAGATCCCTATGTGGGAAATCTAACTTATTTCAGGGTATATTCCGGAAAGCTTACAGAAGATTCAATCATTTACAATTCCTCAAAAAAAGTTGATAACAAAGTTGGTAAAATTTATAAAATGCAAGGAAAAAATCAGAATACAATCTCCGACATTTGTGCCGGGAATATCGGAGCTGTAGCAAAATTAAAAAATACCACTACAGGAGATACGCTCTGTGATAAAAATAAACCAATAATTTTTGAAAAAATTGAATATCCGGAACCGATCATGTTATTAGCAATTTTTCCTAAAACTAAAGGGGACGAGGATAAACTGAGTACCGCCCTGAGTAGAATAACCGATGAAGATCCAACTGTTAAAGTGTATCGGGACGAAGATACTGGAGAAACGATTTTGGCCGGTATGGGAGAATCACACTTGGAAGTGGTTATTGACACCATGCATAGTAAATTTGGTGTAGAAGTTGATAGAACGACTCCTAAAGTAGGATACAAGGAAACGATTCGTAAAAATGTAAAAGTTGAGGGAAAATATAAAAAACAGTCCGGTGGACGTGGGCAATATGGACATTGCTGGTTAGAGCTTGAACCTTTAGGAAGGTCAAAAGGATTTGAATTTGAAGATAAAATAGTGGGAGGAGTTATCCCCCGCCAATATCGTCCTGCAGTAGAAAAGGGAGTTATCGGGGCAATGAAAACGGGAGTACTGGCTGGATATCCAACCATCGATTTGAAAGCAATCGTTTACGATGGCAGCTATCACCCGGTTGATTCTTCGGAAATGGCATTTAAAGTTGCAGGTTCAATGGCTTTTAAAAAAGGTGCCGTTCAAGCTGATCCGGTATTGTTAGAGCCGATTATGGATATTGAAGTTGTGGTGCCAAAAGATTACATGGGTGATATTATTGGCGATTTAAACAGTAAAAGGGGAAAAATTATGGGAATGGAAGAAACAGCAAAAGGAAAACAAGGCATAAAAGCAAAAATACCCCAAGCAGAAATATTTAAATATGCCATTGATTTACGTTCAATGACCCAAGGAAGAGGAAGTTTTTCTATTAAATTTTCTCATTACGAAGAAGTGCCCGGAAATATTGCTCAGGAAATTATTGAAAAAGTCAAAAAAGAAGAAGAAAAATAAAATATTATAAAAATATTTCAAAAAAAAGAAGGACTTTTCAGTTCAATAATAGAATATATTAAATGAAATAAATCAATATAATTTCATTAATTTCAGTGCAAAAAAGGAGGTGTGATATATGGACTGGTTAACAGATTTGGCATGGTATTGGTGGGCAGCAATAATAGGAGCTATTGCTTTCTTAATTTATTATTTTGCAGAATAATTTATTTAAAGAAATAATAATTAGATACATTTATTTAAGTGCAGGTGTGGAATTAATACAATTTTCTCCTGCACTTTATTTATTATTTGACTGTGATATTGTTAATATTATAAAAACATGTTAAGAATGAATTATTCCGGTAGACAAAAGATTGACTGTAAAATTTGCTTGAAAAGGATAAAGTGTTAATAAATCAGTTATTTTAAATATATTTTAATGGTTTTATAAAATGTTTAACATATTCTTCTTTTCAGTAAACCTTTTTGGGTAAATGGTGTGTTTCCTATTTTCTGATAAGTACTTAAATATAGAATTACCACAAAATTCAATAGATTTGTTGTGCTTTGCAGCAACTTTCTGTTTCACTGAATTATTTTAATATGTGTGGGATAATTTTGTATACTAAAATAAGTATTACTATTATGGTAAATAAGGTGAAAAAAATGAATTTCAAAAGATATAGGCAATCGGTATCATTACTTTTGTTTTTTTTAATAATTGTTTTTATGCCATTACATTCTCTTGCTAATATTAAAACTCCTGATGAACATATTGTTTCTTTAAATGAAATTGAATCACTGTCAATTAATGTTAAATTTGGAATAGGCGAAATAAATCTGGGCAGTGGAAGGGATAGTATTTTTGAAGCTAGATTCTATTATGAAGATGGTATCTTAAAACCGAAAATCATATTTGATGTTTTTGAAAAAAATGGCTTACTGGAACTTTCACAGACTATTAGGAAAGATATTGGCTTGTTATTTTCACTTCAGAATCTTTGGGATATAAAATTACCTTCAAATATCCCATTAAAAATAAAGATGAATACAGCAACCTGTCATGGAAAAATAGATTTATCAAATATACAAGTGGAGGAATTTTTTTTATTGAGTGGTGCAAGCGATACAAGCATTCTATTCAACCAGCCAAATAAAGTCCATCTAAAAAAAATAAATATAAAGACCGGCGCATCTAGCTTAAGCATATTCGGATTGGCAAATGCTAATTTCAGCAAAATGGACTTCATCGGAGGAGCAGGTAAATACACTTTTGATTTTTCTGGAATTTTAAAGACGAAATCCGAAATAAAAATAGATGTCGGAGCCGCGAAAGTTGTCTTAAAAATTCCCATTAATTACGGAACCAGGATTAAATTTCCACGATTTTTAACCACAAATTTAAAAATTATGGATTTTATTAAAATAAATGAACAGGTTTATGTAAACCATGAGTATGGTAGAAAAAATGAGGAATTTGACATAGAAATAAATGGCCCATTTTTGGATATTGAGGTAGTGTCGCTTTCAGATTAAAAACGGTGTTTATTTAATGTGTTTTCTCAAACGTCTTTTTATTTTAACGATTTGTCGCTGTAAGATGAAAGCTCAGCATCTAATTTTCATCCTTGCATCCATTTTTTATGGTAATGCATCTCAAGAAATTACAATTGTCGGCATAAATCATTTATTCACCAGGAAATATAAACACCCATAAGGTCTATATATCGCGGGATTATTTACTTCTATTATTTGCTAAATATTTAGAGTAGGAATGAAAGAGATGTTCAATTTTGCCTGTAATATTTACTCTATTTCCAACTTAATTGATTAAGAAATTTTCATAAATTGTCTACCAATGTTCAACATAATTTTTATTGACTTTTATTAACATTTACCTTATACTGGAAACGAATTAAATAAGAAAAAGACAATGCGAAGGAATGAAAGGTATAAAAGCCTTTAAACTCACCTTTTAGTTTTGTAAATGAAAGATACATTTTAAATAGTTTACAACGTTTGACAAGCGTTAATTGTATAATAAGAGCAGTACGGTGTGGGGCTGTAGCGCAGTCGGGAGCGCGCCTCCTTGGCGTGGAGGAGGTCGCGGGTTCGATTCCCGCCAGCTCCACCATTATCTATCTGCAAAAAAAAGGGTGGTACCACGAGAAGAATCTCGTCCCTCGTAATTAGATTAATTACTTGAGACGGGATTTTTGTATTCAAGGAGGAAATATAATGGAAGAAACCTACAATTTTAGTAAAATTGAAAAAAAATGGCAGGAATTATGGGAGAAAAAAAAATATTTTAAAGCAAAAGTAAATGATAAAAAACCAAAATATTATGTATTGGAGATGTTTCCCTACCCATCAGGGGAACCACACATGGGACACGTTAAAAACTATGTTATTGGAGATGTGGTAGCTAGATACAAATATTTTCAGGGATACAATATTTTGCATCCGATGGGGTGGGATGCTTTTGGATTACCTGCCGAAAATGCTGCAATAAAAAATCAAATTCATCCTTCGGTCTGGACTAAAAATAACATCCAAAAGATGAAAAATACTTTAATAAAAATGGGTATCAGTTATGATTGGGATAGGGAAATATCGACCTGTCAACCGGACTACTATAAATGGACTCAATGGATTTTTTTACAGTTATTTAAAAATGGATTGGCCTACAAGGAAAAAGCTGTCGTAAATTGGTGCCCTTCATGTTCAACTGTTTTGGCTAATGAACAGGTGGTTGAAGGAGGGTGCGAAAGATGCGGAACAGAAGTCATAAAAAAAGAATTATCCCAATGGTTTTTTAAAATTACTGAATATGCGCAGAGATTACTTGATGATATAGAATCTTTGGAAGAGTGGCCTGAAAAAGTCTTGACCATGCAAAGAAACTGGATAGGCAGGAGCGAAGGTGCAAGGGTTGATTTTGCCGTGAAGGGAAGCGATAAAGTGA
The DNA here is from genome assembly GCA_965602765.1 of uncultured Atribacterota bacterium. GTDB lineage: Bacteria > Atribacterota > Phoenicimicrobiia > Phoenicimicrobiales > Phoenicimicrobiaceae > JAYEGH01. The sequence goes on from CBFCZX010000020.1 coordinate 7,273, forward strand.
TTCCTGTTTTTACTACTCGTCCGGATACTCTGTATGGAGTTACTTATTTTCTGCTTGCACCCGAACACCCCTTAGTGGACGAACTGATAGAAGACTCAGAATATAAAAGCGAGATTAATAAATTTAGAAAAACAGTAGAAAAAGAGAGTGCTGTGGATAGAATATCTGCAGCAATGGAAAAAAGAGGGCGTTTTACCGGAAAATATGTTATAAATCCGATGAATGGCGAAGAAGTTCCTATATGGTTAGCAAATTATGTGTTAATGGGATATGGTACCGGTGCAGTGATGGCAGTTCCGGCACATGATCAAAGGGATTTCGAGTTTGCAAAAAAATATCAACTTCCTATTAGAGTGGTTATCCAACCGGAAGGAGAGAAGATATCTTCTGAAGAAATGGAAACTGCTTTTGAAGCAAAAGGAGTTATGGTAAATTCCGGAAAATACAATGGTTTACCAAGTGCGAAAGCTTTAGAAATGATGATTGATTTTCTTAAAAAAAATGCTTCAGGAAAAGATGAAATTAATTATAGGCTACGTGATTGGCTTATTTCAAGGCAGCGTTATTGGGGTGCTCCCATTCCCGTTATTTATTGCCCTAAATGTGGTATTGTACCCGTTCCCGAAGAAGACCTTCCGGTTTTATTGGCGGAAGTTGTCGATTTTAGGCCAACCGGCATGTCTCCCTTGGAAGGAAGTGAAGAATTCGTCAATACTGTTTGTCCGATATGCGGTCAAAAAGCAAGAAGAGAAACGGATACTATGGATACTTTCGTTTGCTCTTCATGGTATTACCTCAGATATTGTTCTCCTAAAATAGATACAGCGCCCTTTGATAAAGAAGAATTAGAATATTGGATGCCGGTGGATCAGTATATAGGTGGTGTAGAGCATGCTATATTGCATCTATTATATTCGAGATTTTTCACAAAAGCTTTATATGATTTGGGATATGTTAACTTTACGGAACCTTTTAAACGGCTATTTACGCAGGGAATGGTATGCAAAGATGGCGCGGCAATGTCTAAGTCGAAGGGTAATGTAGTTACTCCCGGAGAAATATTTTTAAAATATGGTATCGATGCGACCCGTTTAATGATTCTGTTTGCGAGTCCTCCGGAAGTTGATATGGAATGGACTGATAAGGGCATGGAAGGTGCTTATCGTTTTTTAAATCGGGTTTGGCGATTAATTTATAATCATTCGGGAAAAATGGAAGAAATAGCTAATACGGAATATGGTATTTTGAAGAGCATTAGCCTTCCGGCAAAAAGATTAAGACAAAAAATCCATCAGACTACCAAAAAAGTCACTGAAGATATTGAAAAGAGATTTCATTTTAATACTGCTATCAGCGCAATTATGGAGTTGGTTAATGAAACCTATAAGTTTGAATTAATTGAAGGCGGGAACAATAAAGATGATGTTTTTGTGTTAAGGGAAGCATTGGAGATTATTATCAGGCTTTTAGCTCCAATTACTCCGCATTTTGCAGAAGAATTGTGGCAGGAAATGGGACATGAGGAAAGCTTATATATGATGCCATGGCCAAAATATGAAGTTGCATTATTAAAAGAAGATGAAAAACTGATTGTTGTCCAGGTGAATGGGAAGTTGAGAGATAAATTAACGGTTCCAGCTTCAATCGATGATGAAGAACTCAAAGAAAAAGCGCTTTCTTTACCAAAAATTAAAGACAGAATTTGCGAAAAAGAGGTTGTTAAAGTAATTGCCGTTCCTGGGAAACTGGTGAATATTGTGGTAAAATAAAACTGCAAAGATGATTTTTACTAAATATTAATGATTATGTTTGAAAAGAATGTTCTATTAAGAACCGAAATCTAAAAATTAAGAAAACATATTCTATTCAAGCTTATTAGAATTACAATTTTTATTAAATAGATTAAATATTTATTTTCAGTAAAAGAACAGCGTGCGTATTCATTTTGGATAAATTGACAGTCAACTTATTCATGTGTCAGTTTTATCTATAGATTAAAATTATTCTATTAAAAAAAGAGAGGAGAGCGATTTAATGGCTACTTTTGGTGATTTAAACAGTTTTATCGGTATTGGAAGATTAACCAGAGATCCGGAATTGCGCTATACACCGGGCGGAGCAGGTGTATGTAAATTTGGCATTGCCATAAACAGAACTTACCGTAATCAGGAAGGAAATAATGTAGACAATGTTTTATTTATAAATATTGTGACCTGGGGAAAGCAAGCTGAGAATTGTTCGCAATTTTTAAAAAAGGGAAGAAGAGTAGCTGTTAATGGTGAATTGCGTTCAAATAATTGGCAAGATAAAGATGGAAACAAAAGAGTATCTTTTGAAGTCAATGCCCGAACTGTGCAATTTTTAGATTTAATAAAAGACAGCAGTTTTAGTCCTGAAGGTGCTCAATCAGAAAATAAAGAGGATGTTTCAAATGAAGTTATCGAAGAGGATACAACCATTTCAGAAGACGACATCCCCTTTTAAAACAGTAAATAGTATGTAGTATTTAGTATATAGTAAAAAAACAGAAGCTGGAAATTAGAATAGTGAGGCTTATTGCTCAATTTCTCAGTAATACTTACAATATTATCACTACTTATGGCAAAATATTTTTATTTGTACGGTAATATAAGAATAAGGAACTCTCTAATTCCTGAAAGTTCTTTTTTCGTTTTTTCCTTAAACCTTAAATGAAATTTAAATTTCTATAATATTTTGCTTAAAATATTATAGACAAAGAAAAAAAGAGATGTTATAATATTTTTTGCGTAGTAAAAACCGTGGGCGGGTAGCTCAGTTGGGAGAGCACTGGCCTTACAAGCCAGGGGTCACAGGTTCAAGCCCTGTTCCGCCTACCAAAATATAAAATATTGTGTGGGGCCGTAGTGCAGTCTGGTTTAACACGCCTGCCTGTCACGCAGGAGATCGCGAGTTCGAACCTCGTCGGCCCCGCCATTTATTGAAATATCGTTTTTGGTTATTGAAATGCCGAGATAGCTCAGTCGGTAGAGCAGCGGACTGAAAATCCGCGTGTCCCCAGTTCAATTCTGGGTCTCGGCACCAAATTTTACTTATTTTTGCGGAAATAGCTCAGTGGTAGAGCATCGCCTTGCCAAGGCGAGGGTCGCGGGTTCGAATCCCGTTTTCCGCTCCACGTCTGTCAATTAAATAGGGCGGCATAGCCAAGTGGGAAGGCAGAGGACTGCAAATCCTTCATCCTCGGTTCAAATCCGAGTGCCGCCTCCATTTAATAAAATTAATTAGAAGATAGGCTTGCGGGCGGTTAATTCAGTGGTAGAATGCTTGCTCGACGCGCAAGAAGTCACTGGTTCGAATCCAGTACCGCCCACCAAAAAAATGAGAAAATAAATAGAAAATAGTAGGTTAATCTTTTTTTAAGAGAGTAGGTATAGTAAAGGTGTAATTACCTACAGAAAAGATTATTTAAATACCCTTTCTATGTAATATCCTGATTTGAAATGAAAAAAGTAGAATCGGGCGGTTATCACCGTTATAGAAATTTAAGTGAGTTAATCATATTAACTAAAAAAGGTGGAACCGCGAGGTTGTATAATAGCTTTTCGTCCTTTTAAAAACAAAGGAAGAGAAGCTATTTTGTTTTATTTAGTTAAAGGAGGTAGATAAAATGTCTGAGATAAAGATATTATTAATGGATGATTCAGAAATTGAATTAAAAAAAGGTGCAACATTATATGATGCTGCGCTAAAAATTAGCCCAAGATTGGGGAAAGAAGCCCTTGCGGGGATTGTAAACGGAGAAAAAAAGGATTTAAATCATTTACTCAAAAATAATGATAAAATTGAAATAATTACTTTCGATTCACCAGAAGGAAAAGAAATATTTCATCATAGTTCTTCTCATATCATGGCACAAGCTGTGAAGGAATTATTTCCGGAAGCAAAATTTGCCATCGGTCCTGCAATAAAAGATGGATTTTACTATGATTTCGAAATAAATCGCCCCTTTACGCCGGAAGACTTAATTGCGATTGAGAATAAAATGAAAGACATCGTTGAAAAAAACCTTCCTTTTAAAAAAGTGGAGATTAAAAAACAGGAAGCAGAGAAATTTTTTAATGAAAAAGATGCAGTTTATAAATTAGAACTGTTAAAAGATATTGCTGATGATGAAGTTTCACTGTATCAACAGGGAGATTTTATAGATTTATGCAGAGGTCCACATATTCCTTCAACAAAAAAAGTAAAAGCTTTTAAACTTCTAAGTGTTGCCGGAGCATATTGGCGAGGTAACGAGAAAAATAAAATGTTGCAACGTATTTACGGTATCTCTTTTCATAAAAAATCAGCACTGGAACAATATTTAAAATTAAAAGAAGAAGCAAAAAGAAGAGATCATCGAAAAATTGGAAAAGAGTTAGGATTATTTAGTTTTCATGACGAAGGAGTTGGATTTCCATTTTTTCATCCTAAAGGTATGGTACTGCGGAATATTTTAGAAGACTATTGGAAGGAAGAGCATAAAAAGGATGGCTATGCAGAAGTTAGAACTCCAATCATGTTGAATAAATCATTGTGGATTCAATCCGGGCACTGGGATCATTACAAAGAAAATATGTATTTCACCAAAATTGATGATGAAGATTATGCTATTAAACCGATGAATTGCCCAGGAGGAATTTTAGTGTATAAATGCGGTTTACATAGCTATAGAGATTTACCTCTAAGATGGGGTGAACTGGGATTAGTACATAGGCATGAATTATCGGGTGTTCTACATGGCCTCTTTAGAGTAAGATGTTTTACTCAGGATGATGCTCACATTTTTATGACTCCTAAACATATAAAAGAGGAAATAGAAAAGGTTATTGATTTAACGGATCGTATCTATAAAACTTTTGGGTTTGAATATCGGGTGGAATTGAGTACAAAACCGGAAAATGCTATGGGTTCTGATGAGATATGGGAAAAGGCAACAAGTAGTCTCGAAGAAACTTTAATCAAGAAGAAGATTAATTATAAGATTAATGAAGGAGATGGGGCATTTTACGGACCAAAGATCGATTTTCATCTGGAAGATTGCCTTGGTAGAAACTGGCAATGCGGAACAATACAGATTGATTTTAATATGCCTGAAAAATTCGACCTTTTTTATATCAATAAAGAAGGTCAAAAAGAGAGACCGGTTATGCTGCATAGAACTGTATTGGGAAGTATTGAACGATTTATCGGAATTCTTATCGAAAATTATGCCGGAGCATTTCCCTTATGGCTAGCTCCCGTTCAAGTGAAGTTGCTGCCGATTGCCGACAGGCATATTAAATTCGGGATAAAAATTGCAAAATTATTAGAAAAATATAATGTAAGAGTCGAATTTGACAAAATGAACGATAAAATTGGTGCGAAAATACGAAAAGCAGAAATGGAAAAAATTCCTTACATGTTGATATTTGGTGATAAGGAGATAGAAAAAGAAATTATCGCAGTGAGGAAAAGAGGAAAAGGGGATTTGGGAAAAGTTAAGATAGAGAAGTTTATAAAAGGCATATTGAAAGAAATTAAAGAGAAAGCATTAGATTGAAATTACTTGGAAATTTAATAGTAAAAATTCCTAATAATCATTTAGAATAATGTTTATTTTTGATGTTTTAAAATGAATCATCGTTTGGTAATTAATATTGATTTCACTTGTTATTTTTTATATTTCGAGCTCAACCCGGGAAGGAATATATTAATGCAAAACTATAACAAGATGTATCATGGAAGATACATATTTATATATGTTTTTTAAAATGTAAGCTTAGTAGCATGTCTTAAAGGAATAAAATAATTTGTTCTCTTTTTATTCATGCTGTTTCCATGTTAAGCAATCAATACTTTCTTTTGTTATTGTAAGCTTTAGTGGAGTACTTTCTTTTATAAATATTGACTAAAAACCTATAATATGCTATAGTTTCTAAAAAATATAAGCAAAAATGATTATTAAATATTTGTTTTATATTTTCAATTTCTATATAAATAGCTAATATTAAATGTGCGGAAAAAAATCAATTGAATATTTTTAATTGATACAAAGGAGGAAAATAAGTATTAAGTTAACATCAACACTAAGAATAAATGAAAAAATCAGGGCTAAATCCATTAGACTTATCGGTTCTGAAGGAAAACAATTAGGAATAATGAGCACGAAAGAAGGTTTAGAACTCGCAGAAAAGGAAAATTTAGATTTGGTTGAGGTTGCTCCAGACGCCGATCCTCCGGTTTGCAGAATCATTGATTATGGCAAATTTAAATATGCACAGGGCAAAAAAGAAAAAAGCGGCAAGAAAAAACAGAAGAATAGTGGAATGAAAGAAGTAAAGCTACGCCCCAATATAGGCGATCATGATTATAATTTTAAAGTGAAAAATCTCTGTAAGTTTTTAGGAGACGGAAATCAGGTAAAAATCACAGTCATGTTCAGGGGAAGGGAAATGAGATATGTAGATTTAGGGAGAAAATTACTGGACCGAATTATTAAAGACTCAGAAGAACTTGGCAAAGTTACCAAACAGCCAAAGTTAGAAGGAAGGAATATGATTTTGGTCTTAATGCCAAAATAATTATATTACACCAGGAAAGAGGTTAGAAATTTATGCCGAAGATGAAAACACATAAAAGCTCGCAAAAGAGATTTTCTATTAGTAAATCTGGATACATAAAAAGATCAAAGGCTTATAAAAGCCATATTTTGACAAAAAAAACAACCAAGAGAAAAAGACATTTAAGAAAATCAACGACTGTAAGCGCAGCAGAAACCAGTAGGGTTAGAGCATTACTACCATACAGCTAATATACAGGAAAAAGTTGAATGGTAGTTTGGGAATGTATTAATATTTAAGACACAATGAAGTAAGGAGTGAACAGAATGCCAAGAGCGACAAATAATGTTGCCTCAAGAAAAAGAAGAAAGAAAGTTTTAAAACTGACTAAAGGATTTTGGGGTGCAAAAAGCAAGCTTTATAAAACAGCCCATGAGGCTATGCTAAAGTCTCTTTCATATGCTTATAGAGATAGAAGGACCAAAAAAAGAGATTTCAGAAGTTTATGGATTACCCGTATTGGTATTGCATCAAGAGAAGAAGGTTTACCTTATAATAAGTTTATAAAAGGACTTAAGGATGCCGGCGTAATCATTAATCGAAAAATATTGGCTGAATTAGCCGTTAATGATCAAAATGCATTTACAAACATTGTTAATATTGCAAAAGAAAGCTTAAATTAAATATCTTGCATTATAATTTACCCGTTTATAATGCAATAAGAAAAGTGTTGATAAAGATAAGTAGATCGCAAGTTTAAATAAACCGCGATTGAAATTCACTTTATGACCGCAAACTGAAATTGATAAAGTAGGTTTTGCCAGTTTACCACTGTTAAAAGGGAAAAGAATGGATTTGCTATAATTAGCAATTCAAAAAGGGTGGTACCGCGGAAAAGGTTTATAATTTTCGTCCCTTTAATAAAGGAGATGAAAATTATAAACCTTTTTTTTATGAGTTGGATATTTACATGATAAGGAGGCGAGAGAAATGGAAACAAAAATACAGGAAATTAGAAAAAATATTATTCTTGAACTAAAATCAGCAGAAAATCTTCAGGATATAGAAAAAATTAAAACCAATATATTAGGTAGAAAAGGAGAATTAACGCTGCTATTAAGACAATTAGGTTCCCTCTCAAGCGAAGAAAGACCAAAGTTAGGGAAATTATTACACCAACATAAAAAAGAGATAGAGTTAATTCTTCAAAAAAAAATGATTGAGATGGGAAAAACAGAAAAAGAAAAAAAATTAAAAGAAGAAGGCATTGATATAAGTCTCCCGGGGAAAAAATTTGACAGAGGTACTATGCATCCTATCAATTTGATTTTAAAAGAGATTGAAGATGTATTTTTAGGTCTTGGGTTTAAAATCGAAGAAGGACCGGAAATTGAATTGGATTATTACAATTTTGAAGCATTGAATATACCGAAAGACCATCCCGCAAGAGATGACCAGGATTCTTTTTTTGTGAACAATGAAGTTTTATTACGGACACATACTTCACCTGTTGAAATCAGGGTTATGGAAAAACAACAACCACCCATTAGGATAATAGCCACCGGAAAATGTTACCGTCGGGACTCAACGGACAGTACACATTCACCCATGTTTCATCAGATAGAAGGTTTAGCAGTCGATAAAAATATTACCTTTGGAGATTTAAAGGGTGTTTTGACTGTATTTGTTCAGAGAATATTCGGAAAAGATAGAAAAGTTCGTTTTAGACCGGGATTTTTCCCTTTCACAGAACCAAGCGCGGAAGTAGACGTTTCTTGTCTTTTATGCAAGGGAAGAGGTTGCAGGTCTTGCGGTTATACCGGATGGTTAGAGATTATGGGGGCAGGAGTAACTGACCCGGCGGTGTTTAATATGGTAGGCTATGATCCTGAAATATATTCCGGTTTTGCTTTTGGAATGGGTGCGGAAAGAATCGCGATGTTGAAATATGGTATATCTGATATCAGATTATTCTTCGAAAATGATTTAAGATTTTTAAAGCAATTTTAATGATCCATCAGTAGAAGGTAAAATCTATCAATAAAATGGTTGTTGCATGAATTGAAGTTGAAATTTAGCAAGTTACTCATAAAATGTTTGGCAAATAAAAAAATATTAGCTGAATATCTTGCTATAAATGTTTTAAATAAACGGGAAAGACAAAAGTAATGCGATAAGAAGGAGGAAAAGAAAAGATGCAGGTATCATATAATTTACTAAAGGAATATGTTGATATTGATTTATCTCCGGAAGAATTAACTAATAAATTGACCATCAATGGGATTATTTTGGAAAAGTCTGAAAAAATATCTGTCGAAATAGAGAATGTTGTTATCGGGAAAATTATTAAAATAGACCCTTCTCCCGAGAGTGAGAATATTTCTTTGTGCCAGGTAGACATAAAAAATAGAATATTATCCATAGTATGTGGTGCAACTAACATAAAACTAAATGACAAAGTCCCTGTTGCATTGGACGGAGCGATATTGCCTCAAATAGGATTAATCAAAGCAAAGAAAATCAGAAACATTTTGTCGGAAGGAATGCTGTGTTCAGCCTCAGAATTAGGGATTGAAACGGGAAAATCCCCGGGAATATTAATCTTAGAGAAGGATTTGCCGCTTGGAGAAGATATTAAAAATATCATTCATTTTAATGATACAATATTTGATTTTGAAATTCATTCCAACCGTCCTGATTTGATGAGCATCATCGGAATAGCAAGAGAAGTTGCTGCAATTACAAATAAAAAGTTAAAAATACCTAAAGTTAATATTGAGGAAGAACCTCATGGAATTGATGAAGATATTTTACTTGAAGTTCAAGCAAGAGATTTATGTCCAAGGTATTGTGGCAGAAGCATAAAAGATGTAA